>JAZNDN010000114.1:0-3431 GCA_045588085.1 Eubacteriales bacterium | reverse complement strand
TTGGAGACCAGTACTCTACCAACTGAGCTATACCCCTACATACTCGTATATTATACTAAACTTTTTCAGCTTTGTCAATACTTTTTAAAATAATTAATGATTTTTTGTTGTTAGTCGGCAAAGCAGGCGGCAGCCTGATACCGTATCGGTAAAAAGCTGCCGCTTTCCTTTTTGACAGGGCTTGAGCAATAGTGCTGAAAGCGCAGAAAATTCAGGCTATGCAGCGAGTTATTCCGTCTTGCCCCGGTTAAAGCTTCGCGCGGGCGCTGTCGGCAAGCCTTGCGGCGAGAACTGTTTTTTCCTCTGCGGTAACCGCAACACCCGAAGGCACGACTGTGTTCTTTTCTCCCTCAAAGAGCATAATACATTTTCCGAGGGCTTCGGCGCACGTATCAAGTGTTTCGTTTGGAATATAGGCACTTATGTAGCGCGCATACTCCGGTGCCGCAAGATAGTCTGCTATATTCGCCTGCTTGCGCTTCTGAAAGGCGAGAAATGCTTCAAGTGACTGATTATCCTTTAAATCTCTGTCATAAAGCCTTTGCTCTACTACGTTTATATCTTCGTACAGATAGAAAATATACACAGGATACGGAAGCTTTGCCTCCGAAAAGGCACGGACACCGTTCATGTCAAGAACAAGCACCGGGCATCTTCCCTCCGCAAGTATTCTTTCAAGCTCTGATTTCGGTGTTCCGTAAAAATTGCCGCCGTACTCGGTATGCTCGAGCATATCTCCCAACTCAACTCTTGCCAAAAAATCAGCGCGGTCGGTAAATATATACTCGTCTTTACCCACGTCATCAGCCCTTTTCGGTCTTGAGGTTGCCGAGCGGCTGAGCGAATATTTATCAGGTCTTGAAGCAATGAGCAGATTTGCAAGCGAGGTTTTACCGCTGCCCGACGCACCTGCTATAACTATTGCGTATCCCATAGCTTATCTTTTGGGAACGAGCTTTTCTTTACCGCCCATATAAGCGCGCAGAGCCTCGGGAATATTGATGCTTCCGTCTTCATTGAGATTGTTTTCAAGGAATGCTATAAGCATTCTGGGAGGAGCTACAACGGTATTGTTAAGGGTGTGCGCAAGGTAGTTTCCGCTCTCACCCTTTACGCGAATTTTAAGTCTTCTTGCCTGAGCGTCACCAAGGTTAGAGCAAGAGCCGACCTCAAAATACTTCTTCTGACGGGGCGACCACGCCTCAACGTCAATAGACTTAACCTTAAGGTCTGCCAAATCGCCCGAACAGCACTCAAGAGTTCTTACGGGAATGTCAAGGGTGCGGAAAAGGTCAACGGTGTTCTGCCAGAGCTTATCAAACCACATATGCGACTCCTCGGGCTTGCAAACCACTATCATTTCCTGCTTTTCAAACTGGTGAATACGGTAAACGCCTCTTTCCTCTATTCCGTGCGCTCCCTTTTCCTTTCTGAAGCAGGGAGAGTATGACGTGAGAGTATAAGGAAGCTCTGCCTCCGGAACTATCTGGTCAATGAATTTACCTATCATAGAATGCTCGGAGGTACCGATAAGATAAAGGTCCTCACCCTCGATTTTATACATCATAGCGTCCATTTCCGCAAATGACATAACGCCGGTTACGACGTTTGAGCGAATCATATAAGGAGGAATGCAATAGGTAAAGCCGCGGTCTATCATAAAATCTCTCGCATATGATATGACTGCGGAATGAAGCCTTGCTATATCTCCCATAAGGTAATAGAAGCCGTTACCGGCTACGCGGCGCGCGCTGTCAAGGTCTATGCCCGCAAATTTTTCCATTATCTCGGTGTGATAAGGAATTTCGAAATCAGGAACGCCGGGCTCACCGTATTTCTGCACCTCGACGTTCTCGCTGTCATCACGGCCGATAGGAACGGAGGGGTCGATTATATTGGGAATTGCCATCATTATCTTTTTTACCTGCTCGTCAAGCTCCGCCTCAAGCGCCTCAAGTCTTGCAAGCTCTGCAGCCTGCTCGGAAACAAGCTTTTTTGCCTCCTCTGCCTCGGCAAATTTCTTCTGCCCCATAAGAGCGCCTATGGATTTTGAAACCTTGTTACGATTTGCTCTTAAGTCGTCTGCATTTTTCTTGCAGGCGCGAAGCTGCTCATCAAGAGCAATAACCTCATCGACAAGAGAGAGCTTCTTATCCTGAAATTTCTTTCTTATATTCTCTTTCACTGCCTCGGGATTCTCGCGCAAAAATTTGATGTCAATCATTTCTATATCTCCTTTTGTTTTTTACTAAAATAAAAAAGCTATCCACCCCAAAAAAGCATGGGACGAATAACTCCGTGGTACCACCCAAATTGCGAATAAAAATCCGCCGCTTTTATGCATCTGTCAGGGGATGCACCCCTCGACTCGTCGCCGAATGCTCGGAAAGCGGAAAGCGAGGTCCCTAACCTGCTCGCACCGCCGCAGGCTCTCTTTGTAGGTTCTCCGTCGCATATTCTTTCTTCAACGCAAGAATATTATAACCCAAACTGCTGCCATTTTCAATAGTTTTGGCAAAATAATTTAATAAATATTAAAAATACTTGAAAGTGCACTCGCGGTATGGTAAAATATATCCGTAATATATTCCACGGAGGTAAATTATGTTTAAGTTTTACAGTGACACAGAATGCACTAATCTCGGTGGAGGAGTCTGCAGAAGAATCCTCGCGCACGATAAGGATATGATGGCAGTTGAGGTTTCGTTTGAGGAGGGTGCAGTAGGCGCGCTTCACACTCACCCCCACGTTCAGATAAGCTACGTTCTCGAAGGTAAATTTGAAGCTGAAATAGGCGGAGAAAAGAAAATAATAGGCGTTGGAGATACCTATTATACCGAGCCTGACGTCGCTCACGGCGTAGTTTGCCTTGAAAAAGGAAAGCTTCTTGATATATTCACACCTGAAAGAAAAGACTTTCTGAAATAATAGCAATTCTTAAGGCAAAATCGGCATTTTTCTATTGATTTTTGTCATAAGATGCGATATAATTAATAGGTAAGAAATTTTAAGGAGATATAAAATGTTAGTATCGGCAAAAGAAATGCTTGAAAAAGCTAGAGCAGGGCACTATGCAGTAGGTCAGTTCAACATTAACAATCTTGAGTGGGCAAAGTCCATTCTTCTCACCGCAGAGGAAATGAAATCTCCTGTTATTCTCGGCGTTTCCGAGGGTGCGGGAAAGTACATGTGCGGCTACAAGACTATCGTTGGCATGGTTGAGGGCATGATTGAGGGTCTTGGCATCACCGTTCCCGTAGCGCTTCATCTTGACCACGGCAGCTACGAGGGTGCATACAAGTGCATTGAAGCAGGCTTCTCTTCTATCATGTTCGACGGTTCTCACTATACCATAGAAGAAAACCTTGCAAAAACCCGTGAGCTCGTTGAGGTATGCGAAAAGCGCGGTCTTTCGCTTGAGGCTGAGGTTG
>JAZNDN010000113.1:0-11256 GCA_045588085.1 Eubacteriales bacterium | reverse complement strand
GAGGTGCGAGACTACTGCAGTATCCGATGGGACTTTCGGAAGCAAAAAACCGCAAGAAAAAATTACAAAAACAGGTGTTTTCGTGTTGACATTTTAAATTTCAATATGTTATAATATAATTAAATAACTGCGTTTGCGCGTTTTGTTATTGAACACGGGTGCCTACTTGTCGAAAAAATTTTGACGCTTTTTGCCGTTTTTTCGATTTTGAAACGCAGCGCTCGCCGATACTTTTTTACGAACCTTATTACCCCGCATATGCCGGCAAATTTTTCCGCTTGTGACATTTCTCAGCGGACTTTGGCATCGGCCACACTCAGTCGGGGAGAGACATCAACCTAGGAAATGTGGAGATGAAACATGAGAAAAGGTATTTATACACATTATAAAGAACGCCTCATCGAAATCGGAGGCAACAACAAATGCCTTTACCTGAAAAGCGTCAGGAAGGGTACGTACGATATAGGCAGGATTCTTGAAGGCAGAAGCGACAAGGTATCCGAATTTATAGAATTTCTCTGGTCGGGTGGAAAATTCCCTTTTACTCTGATAGGAGCGAAGGAGCGCAAGGAGATAGGAGAAAATCTCGATATCCAATCCCGCTTTGAGAAAAGAATGCTTGACACGTCATCTCTGCTCGGAGAGGCACTTATCAAAGCATCTCAAAAGAACGACAGAATCAAGCGCGAGGAAACAGGCAAGGCCATCGAAGCCGAAATCTCCAAGGTTCGCGACATAATGCGAAACGTAGATGAGATTGAAAAAGAAACAGGCAGGTCAGAGCTTTACATAGGCTACCCCTTCGTATTCGGTGCGATAAATCAGGGTACTAAAAAAACGCTTATCAAGGCGCCTCTTCTTCTCTTCCCCGTCAAAATAGATATTCCCGATGAGAATACCGTCGAGCTCAGAATCAACCATCAGGAAAAAATCCAATTCAACAGAGCTCTCATTTTCGCATACGCACAGTCGAAAAAGCTTAACGTCGATCAGATGGACCTGGAGTTCGACGACCTCTCTCAGTTCCCCACCGCAAACGACGTTATCAAATATCTCGAATCATTCCATATAAAATTTGACGGCTCCGAATATGAGTCAAAGAACATCTACAACTACGACAGATTCAAAGAGCCCGGTACAAAAATCGAGCTTTCGGTAAGATATGCGTCCATAATGACCCGTTATCCGCTGTCAAATTCCATATTCAACGACTATTCCGCTCTGGAAAAAAAGCATCTTTCAAACGATGCCATAGCAGAGCTTCTCAGAATCGGCAAAATTCGCAAGAAGAAGCACGACCGCAAGCCCGCAAAGTCGAAAAGAAGCAATTACACCGTAAAAATGCTCGACTATGCTCAGTCCGAGGTTGTGCGCAAGGTTGACGAGTCGGGAAATATGGTTATCTACGGCCCTCCCGGCACGGGCAAATCCCAAACAATAGTAAATATAATCACCGACGCTATCAGCAAAAAGAAGCGCGTGCTTGTCGTTTCCCAGAAAAAGGCTGCTCTTGACGTTGTTTTCAACCGCCTTGGCTCTCTCAACGAAAAAGCAATGTATATCATAGACGAGGCAAAGCAGAAAAAGGCATTTTACGACAAGTGTCTGTCTGCGCATCAGAAGGATATGATAGCATCTCTTGTCGACCTTGAGAAGCTTCAGCGCGAATATGACGAGCTTGAGGAAAAGGTTGCCGCGGAAACTGCCAAGCTTGACGAAATTTATCACGTGCTTACCGACGTCAGACCCTTCGGACTCTCTCTGTCGGAAATGTACAGCTCCTCTTACAATCTGCAGAAAAACACCCAGGAGTACGCCATTCACGAGAAGCTGCTCGACTGTCCCGCTTTGCAGAAGCTCTCATACAGAGAGCTCTCAGAGGCGCTTTCCGACATAAACGCCAAGAATCTTGAGGACCTTTACTACAACTACATTCAGGACAAGGAAAAGAACCCCATAATCGACCATATGCGCCCCGAGCTCGATATAAGGACTCTGAGCGAGGTAAAGGGTGCGCTTCTTGAAATTCAAAAGTCCAGAAAAGGTATTTTCAATATTGCAAAATACACCTTCTACCGCTCCGTGCTGGCTTACTATTACGAAATTGACGACGACAAGAAGCTTGATGCGCTCGTTAAGATTGAGCACAGGCTCCGCCGCGGTCAGAAGGGCGTCAAGGTACCCACGGTTGATGAGCTTAAGGGAAAATTCCTCGAAACAAAAGATGCTATCGTGGCATTCTGTAAGGAATACGATTGCCTCAAACGCGTTCTTACCGATGACGGATATCTCGCCGTTATAGACAACATTCTCAGAGGCAACTCCGCTTACATTAAATACGTATACGACGCGCTCGATAACTATATCGCCCTGCGCGACGTCAATCTGCTTCTTGAGAGTCTTGACCGCGACAAGCTAGATATTCTTAACTTTGCTTACAGCATCAGTAAGAGCTATCAGCACTATTCCGACATAATCTCGAAGCTTCTTGAGATTCGTATATATCAGGAGGTTACGAAGTACGAGGACGAATTCGCTGATCAGCTTTCGAAAATCGTAGATTTCCAGAATATTACCTCACGCATAGAAAGATACAAAGCAACTCAGCTCACAGTTGCACAAAGCATCTGCTCAGGAAAATCCTCACGAGATTACGAAACCCTTTATCAAAATGCGCCTAACAACAAGGACTATCTGTATCAGATTTCCAAGGAGCAGAAGCACTGGCCCATAAGGAAGACTATGGAGGTTTACGGAGATTTTATTCTCTCCTTGTTCCCCTGCTGGCTTCTTTCGCCTGAGAACGTATCAAATCTTCTGCCTTTGACGAAAAATCTGTTTGACATCGTAATATTCGACGAGGCATCGCAGGTATTTATCGAAAGCACCATTCCCTCAATTTACCGCGGTAAGAACATAGTAGTAGCGGGAGATGCAAAGCAGTTACGCCCCTCCACTACGTTCATGAAACGCTATCTGGGTGCTGACCCCGAAACGATAGACGACTATTCCGTTCAGGCAGCGCTAGAGGTTGAGAGCCTTCTTGACCTCGCGGTTTCAAGATACGACAGCGCAAACCTTACGTACCACTACCGCAGTAAGAATCAGGAGCTTATCGATTTCTCCAACCATGCATTCTATTCTATGGGACTGCAGATTGCGCCCAACATATCGAAGAATACGGCAGAGCGCCCGATTGAAAGGCACAAGATTTCAGGTAAGTGGATAGACAGAAAGAACGTTCCGGAGGCTAAAAGGGTAGTTGAAATACTCAAAACCGTATTTGAAACCCGAAAAGATAACGAGAGCATCGGAATCATAACCTTCAACGCTGATCAGCAAACCTGTATCGCAGATATGATAGACAAGGAATGCTCCAAGGATCCCGCATTCCGCTCCAACATTATAAAGGAGCGTCTGCGCACCGAAAACGGAGAGGATACCAGTATTTTCATTAAAAACCTCGAAAACGTACAGGGTGACGAACGCGATATTATAATCTTTTCTATTGCCTATGCCGAAAACGAGCAGGGTAAGATTTATACCAATTTCGGTTCTCTTTCCGCAGAGGGCGGAGAAAACCGTCTGAACGTAGCAATAACCCGTGCAAAGAAAAAGGTTTACGTCGTTACGAGTATTGAGCCTGAGGAGCTTAAGGTTGACGGAAGCAAAAATCTCGGTCCCAAGCTTCTTCAGAAATACCTCATGTACGCGCGCGCTGTTTCCAAAGGAGATACCGAGGAAGCAAAGGCAATTCTATCCGATCTCGATTCTACCGAGACACTTCCCTATTCACCTTACGCAAACCTCACCTCAATTGAAGAAAAAATCAAAAAAAGACTTGAGGCGGCAGGATATCAGGTGGATATCAATCTCGGAAACAGCAACAGCAGAATTTCTCTTGCGGTTTACGACGAGAAGCTCGACAGATACCTCGTCGGAGTTGAGCTTGACAGAGATGCATTCGCAGCATCGTCGGAGGCTATCGAGAGGGACGTTTGCAAGCCCGGATTCCTTGAGGCTCGCGGCTGGAATATGATGAGAATCTGGTCAAGAGACTGGTGGCTGTATCCCGGCAAGGTAATAAAATCAATATCAACCGAGGCTGAAAAGAGCAGAAAAAGAGCCTTAGCAGAGTGATTTTAAGAATTTTTTGTTAAAATATGCTCGGTGATATTGTATTTTCCAAAACAATAGTGTATAATGTTTTAAGTTTATGCGGGAATATCCGTATTCCCCCCAATGACACAAAGGAAGGTAAATTCAAATGTTCAATTACGCACCCATGCTCGCTGCCGACTCAAGCGGTTGGATCGGCACCGTAATCATGATTGTTCTTCTCTTCGTAGTTTTCTATTTCTTCATGATAAGACCGCAGAAGAAGCAGGAGCAAAAGGATAACGAAATGCGTGACGCTCTCGCAGTAGGCGACGAGGTTACGACCATCGGCGGAATAATCGGAAAGGTCGTTTCCATCAAGGGCGAGACGTTCGTTCTTGAAACTACAAAAGACAAGACTAAAATCCGTTTCCTCAAGGGCGCTGTCAGAAGCGTTGACGTTAAGGCTGCCGACATTGCCGCAAGCATTATCGAGGCTCAGAAGGCCGAAGCAGATGCTGCTGCAGCAGAGGCTGTTGCCGATGAAGCAGTTGCTGAAATTCCCGAAAACGCAGATTCGGCTCCCGCAGAAAACGAAGAAAACAAATAATACGAATAAAATCAAAAGCCTCCGAATATGCTTTACAAAAAGCTTTCGGAGGTTTTTATATGCAAAAAACCGTTTACAACAAAAAAGAATCAGGGCCTGTAAAAAAGCTTTTCATAAGCTGTGCATTATCCCTTCTTCTATTCCCTGCCGTGTGCCTTATATTCTGTGCCTTTCTTTTCGGGAGCGAAGACCCGACGGGAAAATTAAAGCTGTTTTCCTTGGTTGCCTTTCTTATTTCGGGCGCCGTGGGAGGAATATTATGTGCAAAAGTATGCCGCGGCAGTATGAAGCTGAAAATACTCAGCGCCCTTATGAGCACTTTTGCATTTCTTTTGATTTCCCTGATTGCTTCGGCAGGTAAGCTCCCCGTGGCAACTCTGATAAATCTCGGCATTTATCCTTGTATTTCAATCCTGTTCTCATCGCTCGAAAGAAAAAAACGCAAATCATACCGAAGAAAATAATAAAAGCCTTGGCGCAGAGATAAAATTTCCTCACCTGTTGCCAAGGCTTGTTTTCTGATTGTTTTGTGCTTGAGGCTTTGCGACAACAAAAACTCTCAGGCACGAGAAAACAATCCGGAAACGCTAAAAATTCAAAGTTTTGAGTGAATTCTGCTTATTCACCCCGAATACCTTATTGCAGCTCCTAAAGCAGAAAGCTTTTCCTTAAGGCTAGAATAACCCCTCAGAATTGTATCCGGTCGGTATATTTCGCTCTTTCCTTCACAAGCCAGAGCACACATAAGGCAAGCTGCACCTCCGCGCAGGTCAGGGGCATAGGTAGTACAAGAGTGCAGCTGTGACGGAAAAATTTCAGCATAGTTTCCCGCTCTTTTATACCTTACGCCAAAATTCGACAAATTCTCAAGATATCCGAATCTGCCGTTCCAAACCTGCTCTACGATACTGCCGCCACAACACCTTGCCATAAGCGGCACAGCCTGTGGCTGAAGGTCGGTCGGATATCCGGGATATGCATCAGTTTTTATATTTATTTCCTGCCTTGCACTTCCGCAAAGCTCGGCAAATTTACCTGATTTCAGCTCTACCCCCGACCTTTGCAACGCTTCAAAGAATGAATCCAGCTCCCCGGTACAGTCGGCGTCTACCGTTACACTTCCGTCGGTCAGAGGCCCGAGCAAAAGGTAAGTTCCCACCTCTATCATATCCGGTATAACTCGGCATTTTGCATCGCTGAGCGTCGTTCCGTTTACCGTTATACAGCACTCCGATTCCCGAATATCAGCTCCTGCGGAACGCAAAAAATTCATCAGCGCATAAACGTGCGGCTCTCTTGCAGCACCAAAGATTTGAGTTATGCCGTCTGCAGCGGTCGCCATAATAATTGCGTTAATGCTGGCTCCCACCGAAGCCTTACAAAAACGTATATTTGCCCCCTTAAGTTTTTTTGCCGTCAGCAAATTCCCGTCGGACACAGCACCCAATGTCTCGGCAGCCAAAATATGCAAATCTATAGGTCTGCAATCGAAATTACAGCCACCAAAGCCCATAATTTCAGCCTTGCCAAAGCGAGACAGGCACGAACCTATAAGATAAGACGAAGCCCGAATTGCGCTGACGTGAGCATCACTCGGTCGGCTGTAAGAAAGCTTGCGAGTGTCTACGACGAGCGTGCTTCCGTTTCTCTGTATTTTCGCGCCGAAACCGGAAATTATATCCAGTGCAACATTCACGTCGCTGATATCGGGAACGTTTTCAATCTCGGATATTCCGTTTATCACAAGTGTTGCAAAAATAATAGGCAAAACCGCGTTTTTGGAGCCCTGAGGCTCTATAATACCGCAAAGTCTTCTCCCGCCCTCTATAACGATTTTATCCATAAATGCAGCTCCCAACAGGTTATACTACATTTTATTCGTTTTCCGTTATAGAGTTCCGGATATAGCTCGGAGCAGGAGCCGCTTATTTTGCCTCCTGCCCTGTTTTCGCATAATATTCAACGCACAAACGGGTTACCATGCCGTAGCTGATTACCCCCTCTGTTCCCTGCGCCTTAAGATAATTATCATTCACGAAGGAAGAAATTTTTGATAAAATTTCGTTTTTGTGTTGCTTGTAAAATTCCGAATAGGCTTTAAGCTCGGATATAATTCCCGGGTGCATATCGGAGTAAGCCGTCTGCAAGCGTTCATAATCGGTTTTTCCTAGCGCGCTCGCGATGTATTCGAGCATATTCATATATCCCGAATATCTGACGTATGGGTCGGTGGCCCTGATGCATACCAAAAAAGCGATAAAATTAGCTTCATTCTCTCTTGCTATACCGCGCTGGTGGGCAAACTCATGTGCTATCGAAAAAGGTAACGTATAATCGGGATATACGGTATTCACGTTTGCCTCCCCCGAAAAGAAGCTGTAAATACCGAGAATTTCAAGTGAGGTCAACAATCCGGAGGATAGCGCAGGCTTCGCACGTGAGCTGAAGGTTTTAAGCTCAAGCTCGGGCAACTCTGCATCAAGGCGCAGGTACGCCGTGCTGATAATTTCGCTAAGCTCTGCCACACCGTGAGGACATACTGTGGCTCCGTTTTCATCAAATGAAATTTCCTCCAACGCCAAAGCTGCACCGTCGGATAATATTTTCAAGGTAAAATCAAGACTGTCGGCACTTATTTCATAATTATCGGAAAATTCAAGCTTCTCACTTAGCGGTATTCGCTTGTAGCTTACCCCAAGAGTGAATACGTATGCGGTAAAAACAAGAGAAAAAACAGATAAGAGCGTTATAAAATTTCTTATTGCTCGCTGTTTGCCGGGGAATCTTACAAAAGCCAAAACAACAAACAGCACGAGCAGAATAAAGGATACCGAAACTACCGCTTCCGCTAATGAAAAAGGCAAAAAATCAGTTGTCTTTGCAAGCGCGATACGCACCGCATATCCGACCGTTCCCGAAATAAACTCAGCAAAACCGGCGTTTACAGCAGCTATTATCAGAATGAAGATTGCAAAAAGGCACAGGGAAAGTGAAATTAAAGAAAACAAGGAAAAATATCTTTTCATCCCTTACCTCCCAAAAACCTAAAATAAAATAAATCGGCTTGATTTGCAAAAACAGCAGTAATAAATTCCCACCGCAGATAAAACAAATCAAGCCGAAAAAATCAAAGTCTGTCCAGCTTACGAGCAGCCGGTCCGGCTATTACAAAATAGAGGACCGCATCAAGAGCCACTACAAGACACAGAATTATTGTAAATGCGAACACTCCCAATCCGAAGATAGCAGCAAACAACGACAGGAAGAACACTCCAACCGAAAGCAGCATAAATGCAATCATAGCAAGAAATACCGCAAAGGATTGCTTTATAACCTGAACCTCGTTGGAAAACTCAAATTTCGGAAAAGCGACGTTCAAAAGAATACCGACGAACGCTGAGAAAACATTCATTGCCGGAGGTATCAAAACATAGAAAAAGTAATACACGGGGGCACACTTAGTAGCAATTGCGAGCACAAGGCCGCAAACCGCAGATATAGGAGCGTTAACAAGAATATGCGGAACCGTCTTTGCCAAAAGAATACTCTTTGAGGATATAGGCATACTCTTCAGTATATCAAGATTCTGCCCCTCAAGCGAGAGTGCCGATGCCGAAACGGTATTCATACCGAAGCAAAGCATCAGAGCTGATATCAGCGCTGCAGGCAGAATATCAGCGAATGGGAAAGCTATTTCTTCAAGTTCAAACGCGCTGCTGATAAGCTCGGGTAAATTTCCGCTCTGGAATACTATAAATCCTGTAATTAGAACTGCGAACAGAACTCCTAAGGACGAATTGAGGATATAGTTTGCCGAGGACAAGTACCTTGCCATTTCTTTTCTTGCAAGTGCCGCGAAAACACTTCCCTGCTCCAGTCGGCGCGCCTCGTAGCGTTTCTTTTTCGTGCTGTGTGATGCGGTTATTATCGCAATATAGTTCTTGCTTATTACGAAATATGCAGCTGACGTTACGAGCGTCGTCAGGAGAACGAAAATGATAAACGGAATCGGCGAGAATGTAGCGATAGAACCGATAGCGCATATCGCGGAATACTGATTCAAAATCTCGGCAATATTTACACTTTCCTCACTGACAAGTGTATCGAAACGCGAAATAAGACCGAAATAAGCTACGAAATAAATCAAGAGAAATACAATCGAAGCTGTCAGCGTTATGAAGGTTTTACTTTTCATTTTAGCGGCAACGTGCGCAACACCGTAACCTACGCCGGCTGAGAGTGCTGTAGCCAAGAGCGGTACTGTAAGAAGAAGGACAGCACCGCCAACCGTACCAACTATTCCTCCACCGCAAATAGCATAAGAGATTATCGCAGGTGCAAGCATTATACCGCCGATAAGATAATTCAAAACCAGAACCGAGAAAATTCTCGATACTACGATATGCGACGGCTTTATCGGCAATGCCAGAAGAAGCTCGTTATCCTTGCACTCGAAAAGCTCGGATTTCGTTTCAAAAATACTTAGCAGAAAAACAACTGTGAGCGCGGCAATTGCAAAGATTCCGTAATAGAAATCACCGCCTCCCGCAGGAACGAGAACCATTGCCATAGAAAAGGCAAACATAAACATTACGCCAAAGAGCAGCAAAAAGAGAAATGCATACAGCACCGTGTAGCCTGCAATTGCGCCCGGCGAGAGTCGCTTTACATTACCCTTTTTGTCCTTGCCGCTTACAGAACCGATAAAGAGTGCTCTGAGTCTTATGGAAAGCAGTTGCTTAATCATTGCCTTCCTCCAGACCGAGAAATGCGCTCTCAAGGCTTTCGTCACCCTTTACCTCATCCATAGTTCCGGTTACAACGAGTTTTCCGCCCTTTATAATGGCTACCTTATCGCAAAGCTTTTCGGCAACGTCAAGAACGTGAGTCGAGAAGAATATAGCACCGCCATCGTCGCAATGTTCGCGCATCATTTCCTTCAAGGTATGCGATGCTATTGGGTCAAGACCGACGAAAGGCTCATCCATTATTATTAGCTTAGGAGAATGAAGGTATGCGGCAATTATAGCAAGCTTTTGCTTCATACCGTGCGAATAGCTTGAAATCGGCTGAGCAAGGTCTGCTGTAAGTCCAAGACGGTCTGCATACTTAGCAATTTTCTCGTTTCTTGACGAATCGACGCCAAAAACGTCGGCTACGAAATTGAGATATTTAATTCCCGACAAAAACTCGTAAAGATTTGGGTTGTCCGGAATATACGCACTGACTCTTTTGCATTCCATAGGCTCGTGCTTAACCGACTTTCCGTCAATGAATATATTTCCGCTGTCAAATTCCAAAAGACCCATACACGCCTTAAGAGTAGTAGTCTTCCCCGCGCCGTTATGACCTATAAATCCATATATTTCCCCCGGTGCAATCTCGAGTGACAGATTATCTACCGCACGCTTATCACCGTAGGTTTTAGTAAGATTTTCAATCTTAAGCATATGCCCCTCCAAATATTTCATACTAACAGTTATCAGTATACCATAAACTTGCATCTAAGTCAATACCAATGCCCAAAACAAAGCCGCTTCTATTCACCACAATCAGCTCCTCTGTAAAAAGCAAACAAAAACCGCCCAACAGCGCAGTTTTACGTTTAACATTGTTTTTCATAAAACCTAAATTAAAAATACTCAATTATATTGACAAGCGCAATATAATTTGATATAATAATGCTCGTCAATCCAACGTTCATATAACAATCTTTCGGGATGTAGCGCAGTTGGTAGCGCGCTTGCTTTGGGTGAGAGAGCGAAAACAACTGAGTGTTGTTTTTGCGAAGCGATGTGCACCAAGCAAGGAGTTGGAGAAGGTCTTTAAGACCGACGCTCAACGACTATGCGACTGCACCGGCGGCGTAGCCGAAGATGTCGCTACATCGCAGCTCTTAAAAATTTATTTTTCTACATTTTCGGGATGTAGCGCAGTTGGTAGCGCGCTTGCTTTGGGAGCAAGATGTCGCAGGTTCAAATCCTGTCATTCCGACCAAAAAAGAAAGCCTTAACAGCTTTCTTTTTCGATATTTTGCGACCAAAGCAAGCGCTTGCTTTGGGTGAGGGAGCAAAAACAACTGAGTGTTGTTTTTGCGAAGCGATGTGCACCAAGCAAGGAGTTGGAGAAGGTCTTTAAGACCGACGCTCAACGACTATGCGACTGCACCGGCGGCGTAGCCGAAGATGTCGCAGGTTCAAATCCTGTCATTCCGACCAAAAAAGAAAGCCTACGAGGCTTTCTTTTTTTGATATTCTACGAATAAAGCATGTGTTTGCTTTGGGTAGCCGTAAGAGAGTCGAACCCATAAGGCTTTAAAAGAATGCATTTTTTCATAATCGAGCCAAGATTTTTGAGGAATATAGAAATATTTAAGAAAATTTTGGCGAAGAGTAGGGAGAAATGCATCTTTTAAAGCTGCTTCGCACCTTACGGCGAATAAATTTCTTGCAGATTTTGTTGTAATGAGCCGCAGTTAAGTACGACTTAACAAGGATTAGTACGACGAAAGATGCTGAAATTTATCGTCGCAAGGCTTATTGGTTCGA
>JAZNDN010000112.1:0-11711 GCA_045588085.1 Eubacteriales bacterium | reverse complement strand
CCCTCATCAAATGTGCGATTTTCACGCTTTGACCGATTTTGTACAGAAGCATTATTATATTTCTTCTACAGCAATCGAAGAAAATCATCGAAAAATCCCCGCATCAAATGTGCGATTTTCACGCTTTGACCGATTTTGTATAGAAGCATTGTTATATTTCTTCTACAGTAATCGAGAAAAATCATCGAAAAATCCCCTCATCAAATGTGCGATTTTCACGCTTTGACCGATTTTGTACAGAAGCATTATTATATTTCTTCTACAGCAATCGGAAAAAATCATCGAAAAATCCCCGCATCAAAATTATGAGCGCATATGCGTGCAAAAAATTAATTTATAATTTTTCTCGCATTTTTCGGAGTAGCAAGATAGATAATGTCGTACTGTCATAACAAGTCGGAAAAATGCAATAAAAGTTTTCGCGCTCTATTGACAAAATCAAAGTATTATGTTATACTTACAAAGTAAATAAATATTTCTCATTCGGAGGATTTTTAATAATGAAGAGAATTCAGACTATTGAAACAAAGAACATCGCAAAGACCGTTAACAACGGCGGCTGCGGCGAGTGCCAGACCTCTTGCCAGTCTGCTTGCAAGACCTCTTGCGGCGTTGCTAACCAGCAGTGCGAGAACAGAAAATAATTGTTTCTTCCCAAAGTGGCTGCCCTCGTAAGCGGTTGTAGGCTTCGGTCTCGCTTATTGGGGCAGCCATTTTAATTGATTGGGGAAATGCGTATTTTAACGCTGAGCGGGCGCGGCTTCGCGTCGAAATTTAACACGGGAGTATATTATGATTCATCAGTATAAGCTAAACGGATACAATATCGTCGTTGATACGGCTTCCGGCTCGGTTCACGCTGTGGACGAGGTTGCATACGACATTATCGCTATGTATAAGTCGCACGGTGCCGAGGATATAGTGCGCGAAATTACCGCAAAGTATAGCGGTGTCAGCGCAGACGAGGTTGCCGAGTGTCTTGACGATATCGCAGAACTTGAGGCGGCAGGGAAGCTCTTTTCCTCCGATCCCTACGAGGAGCTGGCAAGAGAATATAAAAACAACAGCAAGGTGATTAAGGCTCTTTGTCTTCACGTTGCCCATACCTGCAATCTGAATTGCTCCTATTGCTTCGCAAGCCAGGGAAAATACAGCGGCGACCGCGCTCTTATGAGCTTTGAGGTCGGTAAACGCGCCTTCGATTTCCTTATTGAAAATTCCGGAAGCCGCCGCAATCTTGAGGTGGACTTCTTCGGTGGCGAGCCCTCTCTCAATTTCGACGTGGTTAAAAGGCTCGTCGAGTATGCGCGAAGCATAGAGGGCAAGCACGGAAAGAATTTCCGCTTTACATACACCACAAACGGTATGATTCTGACCGACGAAATGATAGAGTTCCTCAATGCGAATATGCATAACGTCGTCCTCTCGCTTGACGGAAGACGTGATACGAACGACAGATTCCGTGTCGATTATAACGGTAGGGGAAGCTACGACGTCATAGTACCTAACTTCAAACGCCTCGTTGACTCAAGAGGCGGTAAGGGCTATTACGTGCGCGGTACCTTCACTCATCATAACACAGATTTCACCGAGGACATCTTCCATATGGCAGACCTTGGCTTCACGGAGCTTAGCATGGAGCCGGTTGTATGTCCTCCTACCGACCCCTGCGCGCTTACCGATGAGGATTTGCCGAAGGTGCTTGAGCAGTATGAAATTCTCGCAACCGAAATGATGAAAAGAAAGCGCGAGGGCAGACCCTTCACCTTCTATCATTACATGCTTGATTTGAAAAACGGCCCTTGCATTTATAAGAGAATAACCGGATGCGGCTCGGGAACCGAGTATATGGCAGTCACCCCTTGGGGTGAGCTTTATCCCTGCCACCAGTTCGTAGGTGACGAGCGTTTCAGCCTCGGAAATATATACGAGGGAGTAAAAAATACTGCCATTCAGGACGAGTTCCGCAGATGTAACGCCTATGCCAGAGAGCAGTGCCGCGATTGCTGGGCAAAGCTTTATTGCTCGGGTGGCTGCGCAGCGAATTCTTATCACGCAACCGGTGCTATAACCGGCGTTTATGAATACGGCTGCGAGCTGTTCAAAAAGCGCATTGAGTGCGCCGTTATGATGCAGGTTGCCGAAAGGCTGGAGGGTGCCGATTGTGCACATACCTCTGCTGCCTCCGACTCCGATAATGCATGCTCCGACTGTGAGAGCTGCTCGGTTTGCTGATATGAAAACTCCGATTTTCGACTTTCTGCATCACTATTCGGTGCAGGACGTGTCAAGATTTCATATGCCAGGTCATAAGGGCAACGGTCCACTTGACGCAGAAAAATACGATATAACCTAAATTGACGGTGCAGACGTGCTCCATTCGCCCACCGGCATAATAGCCGAGAGCGAGGGGTATGCCGCACAACTTTTTAAAACCGCGCATAGCTTCTATTCAGCCGAAGGCTCAACACTCTGTATAAAAGCGATGCTTGCGCTTGCCTGTCAGGGCAAGAAAAATCCGCTTATACTGGCAGGGCGAAACTGCCATAAAAGCTTTATATACGCAGCCGCGCTCCTTGATTTCAAAGTATGCTGGCTAAAAGCACCCCAAGAAGAGCATATCGCAGTGGCCTGCGTCACGCCCAAGAGCGTAGCGGACGCTTTGCATAGGCTTCCCGAGCCGCCTGCCGCTGTGTATATTACCTCCCCCGATTATCTCGGAAATATCCTCGATATAAAAGGAATAGCCGAGGTTTGTGACTCTTATGGCGTTCCGCTCCTAGTTGATAATGCACACGGGGCATACCTTGCCTTTCTTGAAAACAGCCTTCACCCAATAGCCTTGGGGGCATCTATGTGTACAGATTCAGCGCATAAAACCCTCCCTGTCTTAACCGGAGGAGCATATCTTCATATATCAAAAAAGGCAGAGTGCTATCTGTCGTCCGCTCGGCGTATGCTCTCGCTTTTTGCCTCGACGAGCCCGTCTTATCTTATACTCGCATCGCTTGACCTGTGTAATGCCGCACTTGCTTCCGACTTTCCCCAAAGACTTAAAAATACTACGGAAGAGGTGAATCGTGTCAAGTATTCGCTCTCGGAAATGGGCTTTGCGGCAGAGGAGGGCGAGCCTCTTAAAATAGTCATCCGTGCCTCAAAATACGGATATGAAGGCGAGGAGCTTATGCAAATTCTTCGCGATAACTCGGTCATACCCGAGTTTTATGACAGAGAATATATCGTTCTTATGGCATCGGTGGAGAACGGGGCGTGTGACTTTGAGAGAATTTTATCGGTATTCTCCAAAATAAGTCCGCGTAAGCCTCTGATAGCTACACCGCCAAAAACCGAATGCCTTGACCCCGTGCTGAGTATACGCGAAGCAATCTTTGCAGACTCGGAAACCGTGCCCGCTTCGCTTGCCGAGGGGCGAATACTCTGTGAGCCGGGCGTTAGCTGCCCTCCCGCAATACCCATTGCCATAAGCGGAGAGCGTTTGACACAAGCCTCTGTTCGTCTGTTTGAATACTACGGAATAAAAGAGGTTTCGGTGGTAAAGGAAAATTAAATCTTATTAAATAAAAAGAAGGAGCCGTTAGCGTGATGTCTTTAATGGTGAACACGCGGACTGCTACTTCTTTTTATTTGTTTTTGTATTTGTCAATTTCCAGTAAAATACGGTAAATATGTTCCTGATCAGCTTTCGTTTTTTCGCAAAGAAATTCGTAGCATTCAAGCGGTATATTGCGAGTATCCTCACCGCCGGCACCCAGCTTTTCAAAAAGCTTTGAGAGCGAAATTCCCAAGGCTGCCGAAATCTTTTCTATGCTTTCAACGGTTGCGTTCTTCTCACCGCGCTCAATTTGTCCTATATACGTGGGGTGGCACCCGGAAAGCTCGGATAGCTTTTCCTGACTCAAATGCTTGGAGGTTCTGTAATTTCTGATTCGTTGACCTATCGCCTTTGCAATATCACTCATAACCGTAACCCCTTTTATATCGTTATGTATAGTCTATAAATATTCAAAAGATTTCTCTACAGACTATTGATATTTTTTATAAGATATGATATACTATGAGTATTAAAATTGCGAATATCGTGCTTATAGTATTGATTGGATAGGTGCTTTTTATGAATGTTTTTACCGTTTCTCTCTTCGGACATAGAGAAATTTCCGATTTGCGAAATCTGGATTATTTGCTCTCACCGGTCATAAACGAAATTCTGCAAACCAACGAATATGTTTCTTTTCTTATCGGACGCAACGGGGAATTTGACGAATATGCGGCATCGATTATCAAGCGCGTGGAAAAGGATAGCGAAAAAGACAATAGCGAAATTACGTTAGTGCTGCCGTACACCGTGGCAAAGCTTGAATACTATGAGAAATATTATGACAGCATCATAATTCCGGAGTGCCTTCACGTTGTTCATCCCAAATCGGCTATAACGCTGAAAAATCGCTGGATGGTTGAGCAATCTGATCTCGTGGTTTTTTACGTAGAGCGCGAAATCGGAGGTGCATACACCGCAATGAAATACTCCAAGAAATTAAACAAAAGAATAATAAATCTATGTGACGCTAATTCCATATCCGTGTTGCCGTGATAAAAACAAAATTCCGAAAAAAGAGAAAATCCGCGCGAAAGCGGATTTTTCAACCTTAATATTTCAAATAAAATTTATACTCAAGCAAGAGCGAGACAGAATTTCTGCCTCGCCTATTTTGTTTTCGGTTTTATTTATATCCTTCTCAAACGCTCGACCATATCCGCAAAGCTTCCGTGCGGATAGCGCGATATATCTACGTTTTTGCGGTTTATGAGGCAGTCGGTGATAAGAAATACCTCCATTCCGAGCTTTGCCGCCACCATATCGTCGTGGGCGTCGTTGCCAACCATGAGGCATTCCTCGGGTCTTACTCCGAGAAAATCAACGATATCGCGGTAGTAGGCAAGGTCGGGCTTCGTGTGACGTACGTTCTCATATGTCGTCACAAGCTCGAAATCCGAGAAATAAACTTCACCCCAGGCAGCTCTTTGTTTGGTTGCCGTTTCGGGAAATACCGGAGCGGTTGCGAGTACCGTTCTTATCCCCTTTTCTCGAAGCAGGTCGAGGGCAATTCTTGCCAAAGGCTGCTTTTGGCAAACCTCTGCTACCGAAGGGAAAACGTTTTCGTAGAAATAATCGAATCCTGCACGCTGAGCTTCGGTTATACCGCCTGCCATACACTCAAAGGCGTGCCAGAAAAGTTCTTCGTTGGTAGCTTTGCCGTCGTTAGCCTGCATAGCGCCGATTCCCGCGTAAAGCGCTTTATGGAATACGTCCGGTTCGATTCCGTATTTTGTCATTGTAGCTCCGAGCTTTCCGAAATATACCTTAACGAAATAGTCGTTGTCCATTGGAAGCAATGTTCCGTCCAGGTCGAATAAAACTGCTTTTATGCTCATTCCCATATACCGCTTTCTTTTTTTCATATATATTTTAGCAGAATTAGAGTCTAAGTTCAAGTGGCGTTTTGTAAATAAATTTTCAAAGGGAAGATTCGCACCGTCAAAGTTTAAATCAAGCGTTGCTTGAAAAAAGTCGTTCTTATTTCAATTGAAGACTTATTGACAGAGCTATTTTTACACTATATAATAAAGGTGGAGTTGAATTTTAGCGTTTGGAGGCTGATATGTTTTACATAAAAGGACTTGGAGAAAATATAAGATTTTTCAGAAAACAGGCAGATCTTACCCAAAGCGAGCTTGCTGAAAAGCTAAATGTTAGCTTCCAGGCGGTTTCCGGCTGGGAAAATTCTCAGACGCTTCCCGATATAGAAAACCTTTGTAAGCTTGCTCTCGTTTTTGGAACATCGGTTGATGCGCTTCTTTCAAAGGAAATATCTCAAAACACCGTTATGATAGGTGTCGACGGCGGCGGAACGAAATCCGAGTTTGCAATGTTTGACAGCTCCGGGAAGGTTTTGAAAACCTTCAAGCTCCAGGGAACGAACGCGGCGGTCTGCGGATTTGACAGTGCTTTGGATACGTTTAAAAAGGGAATTGACGCTTGCATTGCCGAAAACGTCAGCGTAAAGGGCGTTTTTATAGGAACGGCTGGCCCTAAGCTTGAGCAAATGGAAAAGGCCCTGAGCGAGCACTATCCCAAACTCAAAATTTCAATAGATTCAGACGGAGTCAATGCCTATGCAAGTGCAGGTGCTGATGCTGCCGTTATATGCGGTACCGGTTCTATCATAGTTATGCGCGGAAAAAGAAACGAGCGCCGCGTGGTAGGTGGTTGGGGTTATATGCTCGGAGACCACGGAAGTGCGTTTAATTTTGGCAGAGAAGCCATAAAAAGCGCAATGCTTTGGGAGGACGGTGCAGGCGGTTCGGAGATAATAAGAAAATATCTTCTTGAAAATACCGGATGGGAGGGAGCGTACAAGGGATACACCGCAACCACGGTTTCATTCATTGCTTCTCAGGCAAGAGCTGTGTTTAGCGCCTACCGCGATGGCTGTGAGGTGGCGAAGCAAATCGTCAAGGACGAAATGCGAGGACTCGCAACTCTTATAAATGCGGCTTGCACACCCGGCAGCAAGCTCGGTGCCGTCGGCGGAATTTTCGAGCATTTCAAGGATATCGTTTTTCCCGAGCTTCGCGAATACGTAAAGGAAATCGAGTTCATCTTCCCGAAGCTTCCGCCCGTCTTCGGTTCCTGCGTTGAATGTTGCGACAGAATGGGCATAGAAAGACCCGATAACTTCGAAGAAATCTTTGCAGAAGGATACTTTGCGCAAAAGGAGTAAGCAAGAAAATTCGCAAGTCCCACAGACTAAAGAGTGGGACTTGCCAGACAATAAAAAACGAAAAACGAGAAAAATCGGCTTTCTCGTTTTTTCTATATGATATGAAATATAAGCAGTTATAAATACCTTATAGTATATATAGCGCGAACGCAAAATATATCAGCCGCCCGGATTTTAACCAAACAACATAATCAGTATACCATATTTTTTTGAGCTTGTAAAGATATTTTGTGCATTTTTTACAATTTCTACCTTTTGCCTAAAAATTAATTGTAATTTTTTTACAAAATGCGAATTGAAATCCTCCCGAATGTATGATAAAATGTAGACACAAGGGAGAAGCCGAAAGGCAAATGAAAGCTTTCAGAAAAGAAACGGTAGGTACGGTCCAATGGCAAATTAGATGTAGGCTAACTCGCAAAAGGTATGAAAGGAACAGGTACGGTCCAATGAGAAAGTAAGTATCTTCCGAGGCAAACGTGAAGAAAGAGAAGGTACACTCCAATGAAAAAGTAAGTCCTTTAAATTTCGGAAAGAGAAGGTATACTCCAATGAAAAAGTAAGGACGTTCGGCAAAAGCAGCTTTACCCTGCGGGTAAAAAAATGCAAAAACGCGGCGGCGATACGTATTATATAGATGGAAAATATTAAATCTGCATTTTTCGGGGTAATGAACATATTTGCCGAGAAAACGAAACGAGCATTCGTTCCACAAAAATCTCAATTCCTTTGAGTATGAGGCTTTGGCAAGGCAAATTACGTGTGGCTCACGTAGAGCTTGATAATGTTGAATGTTGCGGTTGCTAAGAGTAAAGCTTAAAGGAAAATCGAAGAAAGAGAGGATAATTGATGTTAGATACTAAGAGTGAACAGAACTGACCCCCGGTAGTCGTTGCCGGGGGTCAGTTCTGTTTTTATATAAAAACTAGGTCATACCTTCAAAGAGAAACCGAACCCACCAAAAAGGTGGGCTCGGATTTTTTTGTAAAGTTTTAGTTTTAATTAAGCCGATTATTAGGATTCACTGACCTCTGCGTTTTCAGATTTCTTATTAAGAAATTTAATTCCGAATACAGCACCCACAAAGAGTACTATCGTAACAGCCCACATAATCAGGCAGCAAAGTACGCTTCCGAGAGATGCGCAAGCACCGGCAACAATGTATCCGAGCGCTGCTATAATCGCAACTAGCGAAGCATAGGGAAGCTGAGTGTTAACGTGCTGAACGTGGTTACACTCGGCACCTGCGGATGCAAGTATCGTAGTGTCGGAAATGGGAGAAATGTGGTCGCCGAATACCGCGCCGCCAAGAGTTGCGGAAACGGTGAGAATAAGAAGCGTGTAAGAGCAGAGTCCCGCTTGTACGAGGGGGTTGAGAATAGCAACCGAGATGGGAACGAGAACTCCAAACGTGCCCCACGAGGTTCCGGTTGAGAATGCTATAAGACCTGCAAGTATGAAGAATATAGCAGGGAAGAGGAAATGTGGGAAGCTGCTGTTTGCAAGATTATTCTGTACGAATGCCTGAGCATCAAGGTAACCACCCTTAGCACCCATAATACCGGAAATGGACCAAGCAAAAGTAAGAATAAGAATTGCAGGTACCATTGCTTTGAAGCCATCTGCAAAGCTGCCGGTTATATCCTTGAAGGACATAACCTGAGTTGCTATATAATAAATAGCTATGAGAACGAGTGCGATTGTTGAACCTATTGCCAAGGACATGCCCGCATCGCAGTTAGAGAACGCCTCAATAACGTTTGCCGACTGAAGCTCAGTGCCGTAGCCTACGGGAGCAAGCTCTGTATAGGTGGAAACCGATTCTCCGGAAGAAACCGAGGTGGGCAGATTGATGTAGAATTCAATGTTACCGTCTGAATTCAAAGTGTAGTAGTAATCAAGGTCTGCGTGCTCTTCGCTGTACGGAACCTCCGCGGCATCAAGAGCTTCTCTTGCGCAATAGGTTGCATCATCAGTGTCACCGTAGATTTTCTCGTCGTATTTGAGCGTGAGCATAGCACCTTCGTCTTCGACTGAGGTTGAAATAACGTGGTCTGCATCAATTTCGACCTCGAGAGAAGAGCCCCAGTTGTAGAAGAATCCGGAAAGAATCATGCTTGCGATGCAGCATACGATAAGGATGATGACGGGAACGGTCAGATGGCGAACCTTGCCCTTGGGATTTGCCTTAACCTCTTCCTGAGCACCGCTGTCAACAGGTTCGCCTGCGTGAAGGTCACCTGTAGTCTTGGCGATGATATTGGTTTTCTTCATTTTACCGAAATCGAAATTGAAATAACAGAGCGCAAATACCATACCGATTGTGAGAAGCGCATAAATGTTGAAGGGAATGGTGCTTATGAATACCATAAGACCGTCGCCCTCAAGCTCTCCGGCAACTGCTGCCGCCCAGCTCGAAATGGGAGCTATAATGCAAATGGGAGCTGCGGTTGCATCAATTATGTATGCAAGCTTTGCTCTTGAAATCCTATGCTTGTCTGTAACGGGACGCATAACCGAGCCAACCGTAAGGCAGTTGAAATAGTCGTCAACGAAGATAAGGCAACCAAGACCTGCCGTTGCTGAGAGAGCACCGCTCTTGGTTTTGATTTTCTTGCCTGCCCAGTCGCCGTAAGCCTTTGCGCCTCCGGACTTCTGCATAAGTATAACGATAATTCCTAAAACGACAAGGAAAACGATAATTGGAACGTTTGCGCCAACCTTTTCACTCATAACGTTGAAAAGCGTGTAAAGTGCAGTCAGGGGGTTCCCGCCTGCAAACATCATTGCGCCTACGAAGATGCCGAGAAAGAGCGAAACGTAAACCTGCTTAGTTATCAGTGCCAGAACGATAGCGACGATAGCAGGAACGAATGCCCAGAAAGTACCTACCATGATAATTTCTCCTTTTTAAAAAATTAGTTAAAATATTTCATTTGCTTTATTAACTTTCATTCAGTATAGCATAGAGTACAAATATTGTCAACGATATTTTAACAAATCGTTAATAATAACCTAAATAAAAGCGACGCTCGGCATAAAAATCGAATTTTAGACAAAATGCAGCACCGAATTATACTGTTGTACTCAGTCGTATAATTAGTCCGAGTCAAAAAAGCAAAAGTCTTTTTAAAAAATACTTGACAAACAAAAACAAAGTTGATATAATAGCAAGGTAAATATTTGATTTTCGCCATGGAGAAGTACTCAAGTGGTGAAGAGGCGCCCCTGCTAAGGGTGTAGGTCGGTTATACCGGCGCGAGAGTTCAAATCTCTCCTTCTCCGCCATTCAAGTCCACAACAGCAATGTTGTGGACTTGTTTCATATAAGGAGTAGAATGATGCCTGAATTAACACGGACACAAGAAAACATATTGCGTGTGCTCAATGCAGCTATTACAAACTTTAATCGAGCAGAACAATACTTGATCAAAAACGATTTAAGCGAAAGATGTATTTGCTCAAAATTTGCATCCTACTTAGAAAGAGCCCTTGTCGGTTCGCCATTTGAAGATTACGTTGTTGATGTTGAGTATAACAGAGGATATGACGGAAAGGATAATGCTTCAAAGCTTTTATACGGCAAAAAAATTGTTGTGGATTTAATTGTACATAAAAGAGGATACGATCCCGAAACTGGTTTTGACAACCTGTTTTGTATTGAAATGAAAAAGGAATACATCAATCCTGATCTTCGTTTTGATCAGGAACGGCTGTCTATTATGACAAATCCGTATGAGAATTTCAAATATCGTGCAGGATTTATGATTTTGGCAAGGGCAAATAAAAGACAAGAAGAATATGGACTCTACATAGAATCCAAATATTATAATCCAATAGATTATTGATGTGTCAAGGAGGTCGAAATGGCATTTACAGAAGAAATTAAAAAGGCAATCGACGAATACTGTTGTCGAGATCTCAATAATGATGAATGGTACGAAAAACAATTTAATTTTATTAAAGATGCTGCTTTGAAAAATAGAATTGTATGTGAATTTAAAAATGCGCGGTACATATACAAGATATTTGAGGGCTTATCTGCTAAAGATGAACTCTATCTTGCCGAAGTTCGTTTGCAAATATTAATGTATGCGTCTATTTATGAAGCTGTAATTCACTACTTGCTTTTCGAGGAATACTATAAGGACGAAGAACAAGTGAAGAATTCGCTAATTCAAACAGTACATAAGCCATTTGATATTCCCACCGCAAAACAAGCAATATTAGAATCCCATTTGTCTCATGACGGCAAAAAAATAATCCCTCATTTTGAAACAAAGAAAAAAAGAGACATTACAAAGATTCGCTTTGATGAGAAATGTAAACTTGCATTTGAATTAGGACTCCTTACAGAGATTCCCGAACAATCCGAAACCCCTTCTTCCATTGTTGCGGCAGAAGATTGTCAAGATATGCCTATGTTTTGTGCAGAGCTGATACGTATATATGAAATACGTAACGCTATCCATATCCATGCGGAATTAAAAAAGGATATAGATTATCATCTTGAAATTTCTAAAGTGGCATATAGGAGGATGCAACCGTTTATTGCACAAATCAAGGCAAAGCTTACTGCTGATGGTTTATACAGTGAATAACGATATATAAAACAAGGGAAAGGCACGCGCCTTTCCCTTTATCATTATGGTTTAATTGTTTCCTTCAACGTATAATCACTCATGAGGTTCATATACACCTCTATTTTATCTGGATAAATAATGATCTTGTTAATGTACTGATCGATTACCAAACGACGGTTCGCTAATGTACCGTTCTACAATTGTTGTTCGGCAATATGGAACAACTTACTAATTTGTTCTTCGGAGAAATTCTCCTGCTTCAAAGCCGCCTCGGCTTCGGTCAGCTCAAACAACAGCTTTTCTTTAGACTGTTCCAATTCGTTAAGCT
>JAZNDN010000111.1:0-3720 GCA_045588085.1 Eubacteriales bacterium | reverse complement strand
GCTTCGGAGTTCTTCGAATTTTCGGGATAGATGATTTTTGGCAAGGCGAGGTTAAAATTCGAGATAATATGAGTATATTATAAGGATTTTTACCGAAGCTTTGTCTAAAATCAGCATCCCTAAAACGAGTTCGGATTACTCCCTCTTGCCTAACCGCGGCTTCCAAAATTTCGTGTAACCGAAATAAAAAACGAATTAAGGTAGGAGTACAATCAGTGCCCCTACCTTATCTATGCTCTAAACTGTTTTATAATGAGGTTGAAATTCTCTGAATTTCTTTGTTTTTATGTTTTTTATTTCTATTTTCCTCTGCTTCCTCTCGACGTATGTATATATATACGCCTTCGAAAGCCACAGTTGACAAAAGTCGTAGGGGTTGATATAATTTAACTGATTAAACTCAAAGGAGCCACTATGCGAATAGATAAGTTTATATCCGATGCCGGCATAGCCTCGCGGCGCGAATGCGCCAAGGCGGCAAAGTCAGGTCAGCTCCTCGTAGACGGAGCTGTCGTCAAGGACGCCTCCGTGCATATAAATCCGGAGCTCCAAAGCGTCAGCTTTATGGGGCGCGTCATAGAATATAAAAAGTACGTCTACGTGCTCCTCAATAAGCCCGAAGGATATATCAGCGCAACCGAGGACGGAGCCTATCCGGTAGTCACAGAGCTTCTTCCCGAGGAGCTCAGACACCGCGGACTGTTTCCCGTCGGCAGACTCGATAAGGATACGCTCGGCGTTATGATTCTGACAGACGACGGCAAGCTCGCTCATTCGGTTCTCTCACCCAAGCACCACGTCGAAAAGGTCTACCGCTTTGAATGTGCAGAGCCTCTTGCCGAGGGAGCTGAAGAAGCCTTTTCCAAGGGGATAACCCTGCGCGACGGCTACGAATGTAAGCCGGCAAACCTCGTCTGCGACGCCGACCGCCTCGGCGGAGAAATAACGCTCACCGAGGGTAAATACCACCAGATAAAAAGAATGGTTGCCGCCATGGGAAACCGCGTTACCGCGCTTGAGCGCATAAGCTTTGCAGGACTGCCGTTCTCCGACCTGCCGCAGCGCTCCGAATGGCGCTACCTCACGAAAGAGGAAGAGGCATCCCTTAAATTCGAAGCAAATTGAGGGCATTTGCCGTTGGCAAAACAATGCAAAATGAATAATGCAAAATGCAAAGTAAAAATGTATAATGAAAGTTGGAAAAAGGATTTTTTTCTCAATCTGACGGAGCATTGCGTTTTCAGCTCAATGGTAGGAAAGCTCTTGCGAGTGTTTCCTACCTTTTTTCTTCTTAAAACATAGCAAAAGCCTTTACAAAAGGGAATTTTTGTGGTAAAATAACCTTTGGCAAAAATATTTTGGCAGAGGGGAACTCTGCCGCAGGAGAAAATATGGATATTATCAAGACACTCGCAAAAGAGCTTGGTCTTAAGGAAGACCAGGTTGAAAAAACCGTTGCCCTCATCGACGAGGGAAACACGATTCCTTTCATTTCGCGTTATCGTAAGGAGGTTACCGGCAGCCTTGACGATGCCGTGCTCCGTGACCTTAACGACCGCCTTTCCTATCTTCGTAAGCTCGACGAGCGCCGTCAGGAGATTTCCGACCTTATCGCCGCTCAGGAGAAGCTTACCCCCGAGATAGAATTTGCGCTCGGTAATGCGAAAACTCTCGTTGAGCTTGAGGATATTTACCGTCCCTTCAAGCCTAAGAGAACCACCAGAGCATCAATCGCAAGAGCTAAAGGACTTGAGCCTCTTGCAAACTATATACTTGAGCAAAGAGCGTCCTACGACGTGCCGATTGCCACCTATGCCGAACAGTTTATCTCCGAGGAGGAGGGCAAGGAGGTTCCCACCGCTGCCGATGCACTTAAGGGAGCTTCGGATATTATAGCAGAGGACGTTTCCAACGATGCCGAAATCAGAAAGCTTCTTCGCGAATTTACTATGAATTACGGCTCGCTTACTACCAAAGGCACTACCGAGCAGACCTCGGTCTACGAGAATTACTATGATTTTTCCGAGCCCATAAAGAAGCTTCGCGGACACAGAGTTCTCGCAATTAACCGCGGTGAAAAAGAAGAGTTCCTTAAGGTAAGCGTAACGCTTCCCGAGGAGGACGGAATCGCGCAGCTCGTATCCCGTGTCGTTACCAATAAGGAGTCTGAGGCGCTTCCTTACCTTATGGAAACCCTTGCCGATGCATACGACAGGCTTCTTTTCCCTGCAATCGAAAGAGAAATAAGAACCTCACTCTTTGACGATGCCTGCGAGGGCGCGCTTAAGGTCTTCGCGGAAAATTTGCGCAATCTTCTGCTTGGTTCACCCCTTAAGGGTAAGACCGTGTTGGGTTATGACCCCGGTTACGGTCACGGCTGTAAGCTTGCGGTAGTTGATAAAACCGGTAAGGTTCTCGATACCGACGTTATATATCCCTTCCGCCAGAAAGGCAGACCCGATGAGCGCGACCTTGACAGAGCAGAGGCAACCGTTTTGCGCCTCGTCAGAAGCTGTTCGGTTGACGTTATCTCAATAGGAAACGGCACCGCATCCCGCGAGAGCGAGAAATTTATTGCCGAGAGAATTATTCCCAAGTGCCGCGGCGTGAAATATACCATAGTTTCCGAGGCAGGCGCATCGGTTTATTCGGCATCTAAGCTTGCAACAGAGGAATTCCCCGACTTTGACGTTATGCAAAGAAGCGCGGTTTCCATTGCAAGAAGACTCCAGGACCCCCTTGCCGAGCTTGTAAAAATCGAGCCCAAGGCAATAGGTGTAGGTCAGTATCAGCACGATATGAAGCAGGCAAGACTCACCGAAACCCTCGGCGGCGTCGTTGAGGACTGCGTTAACGCCGTAGGCGTGGATATTAACACGGCATCCTACTCGCTCCTGTCCTACGTTTCGGGAATAAACACCACCGCTGCGAAGAATATCGTGGCATACCGCGAGGCAAACGGCGAGTTCAAGAGCCGAGGGCAGATTCTCAAGGTTCCCAAAATCGGAGATAAGGCGTTCACTCAGTGCGCAGGCTTCCTTCGTATTCCCGGAGCTAAGGATATGCTTGATGCAACCGGAGTTCACCCCGAGTCCTACGCTATCGCAGAGGAGCTTCTTCACCGCTTCGGATTCACCCTTGAGGACGTGCGCGAGAGCAAAATCGCGCTGCTCAGATTTAACGCTGAGAAATACGGAATAGCGAAGCTTGCAGCAGAGCTTGGCTGCGGAGCACCCACTCTTGAGGATATTATCACCGAGCTTGAAAAGCCCGGCAGAGATATCCGTGACGACGCTCCCGCGCCTATCCTCTCAACCGACGTTCTCGATATAAACGACCTTAAGCCCGATATGCTCCTTAACGGAACCGTAAGAAACGTCGTTGACTTTGGCTGCTTCGTCGATATTGGCGTTCACCACGACGGACTTCTTCATATATCCGAAATGTCCGACAGATTCATAAAGCACCCCTCGGAGCTCTTTAAAACCGGTGATATTATCGAGGTAAGAATCAAGGACGTTGACGTAGCAAAGCATAGAATTTCCTTAACCCGCAAGGGATTGGGCTGATGAATATGCATAGCCGTAAGAGAGTCGAACCCATAAGGCTTTAAAAGATGCATTTCTCCCTACTCATCGCCAAAATTTTCTTAAATATTTCTATATTCCTCAAAAATCTTGGCTCGATTATGAAAAAATGCATTCTTTTAAAGCTGCTTCG
>JAZNDN010000110.1:0-4825 GCA_045588085.1 Eubacteriales bacterium | reverse complement strand
CATACCCTCCATACTCGTTAAGGCAGGTGACGTTATCGCCGTTAAGGAAACAAGCAAGGAAAGCGTAAAGATTAAGGCTCTCGCAGAGAACATGGCTACCAATACCGCGCCCAAGTGGCTCGAGTGCGATAGCGCAAATCTCGTAGCAAAGGTTGTTGCTCTTCCCGCAAGAGAGGACATCGACTTTGAGTTCAACGAGCAGCTTATCGTCGAGCTCTATTCCAAGTAATCCCTCCTATACACTATTGTGAAATCTGCGAGCAAGTCGCATATTTCGCAGGCTGTATCTGTTTTACACTATTTTCTCCAAGCGGAGAATCAAAAATTAAAAACAGGAGGAAAATGAACAATGATGAACGCAATAGAGAAGTTCAACATTAACGTAACTAACGTAAGCGACGACGAGAGCGAAGCAATCTTCGTTGCCGAGCCCCTCGTAAGAGGCTACGGTATAACTCTCGGTAACTCTCTTCGCAGAATTCTTCTCTCAACCCTTCCCGGTTATGCCGCAACCGCAATCAGAATTGACGGAGTTCTTCACGAAATCTCTGCTTGCAACGGCGTAAAGGAAGATGTTCCCGAGATAGTTCTTAACGTAAAGGGTATCGTTGCAAAGCTGGAGTGTGAGGGTCCCAAGACCGTTGCTATTGACGTAGTAGGTCCCTGCAATGTAACAGCTGCTGATATATCCCCCGATGCAGACCTTACGATTCTCAATCCCGAGCATCATATCTGCACCGTAAGCGAAAGCGCACGCTTCTATATGGAGATTACCTTCGATGAGGGTCGTGCTTACTGTCCTTCCGAGGTCAATAAGCAGAACTACCTTTCGAGCGTTGGCGGAAATATGGGTGCACCTATCGGACTCATTTTCGTTGACTCTATCTTCACACCGGTATATAACGTTGAATTCAACGTTGAAAACACCCGTGTAGGAAGCGCAACCGATTACGACAAGCTTACTCTTAAGGTTCTCACTAACGGAACCATCACCGCTAAGGAAGCGGTTTCTCTCGCCGCCAAGGTACTCAATGAGCACCTCAAGCTCTTCATTGATATGTCTGACAAGGCACAGCGTGAAGAATTCATGGTTGAAAGACCTGAGGTTAAGAAGGAAAAAATCCTGGAGATGACCATTGAGGATCTTGATCTTTCCGTACGTAGCTTCAACTGCTTGAAGCGCGCAGGAATTGACACGGTTGAAGATCTGATTAACCGCACCGAAGAGGATATGATTAAAGTAAGAAACCTTGGTCGTAAGTCGCTTGAGGAAGTTATCCAAAAGCTCAGTTCTCTCGGACTCAGCTTAAAGAAAGACGAAGAATAAGAAATAGGAGGACACATACATGAGAAAGCTTGGCAGAACAACTGCACAGCGTAAAGCTATGCTCAGAGGCATGGTAACTCTTCTTCTTGAAAACGGCAAGATTGAAACTACTTATACAAGAGCGCAGGAAGTAGCAGCTAAGGCTGAGGAAATGATTACCCTCGGCAAAAAGGGCGACCTTGCTTCCTACCGTGCAGCACTTGCTTATATAACAAAGGAAGATGTAGCAAAAAAGGTATTCAGCATTATCGCTCCCGCATATGCGAGCGTAAACGGTGGATACACTAAGGTTCTTAAGATGGGCCCCCGCCGCGGCGACGGAGCTGAAAAGGCTATCGTTAAGCTCGTAGCGGTTAAGGCAGAGGAAGCAGCTGCTTCCGATGCGGAAGATTAATTAAAAGCCGGAATAAAACCGACAGAAAAGGAAAATCCAACGAGAGCGTTTGACTTGAGTTGGATTTTTCTTTCCATAAAATAGGAGTTGAAAAATGAACAGAATATCTTATAATGAGTATTTCGATAAGGTTTACGGTTGTTTCCTCGGAAAGTGTGTCGGAGGAACTGCCGGCGGACCTGCTGAGGGAAGAAAGGAATTGCTTGATGAACCTCTTAACGAGCAGATTCTTCATTCCGCCCTCCCGAACGACGACCTTGATTTGCAGATACTTTGGCTGGAGCTTTTAGAAAAGCGCGGCGCCGAAATAACTGCTCGTGAAATGGCGGAGGAATTTGCGAAAAAGGTTCCTTACGGCCCCGGTGAATACGGATACTTTATAAAGAATTTTGAATGTGGCATTTATCCTCCCGTTAGTGGAGTTTTCAATAATAGATATTACGTAAACGTAATGGGCTGTCCGGAGGACCGTACGATAGAGCTGGCGGTGGGTCATACCGCGCCCTTTAAGCTTTGGGTGAACGGAGCCTTCGTCGGTATGAGCGAGAGAAGCACCTGGTGGACCTGCGAAAACCGGCATTTCCTTGTGAATCTTAGAAAAGGTGAGAACACCGTTATCCTCAAGTGTGCACAGCTTACGCATAGTGCACGCTACTCTCTCATACCGAGATACGAGAATGGTTGCTGGCTTCAGTGGAGTGATATTGATTGCAAAATACCAAGATAAACTAAAAAGTGTAAAGATGCATACAAAAGGGAATAGCATTATGAAGGTTGTAAATATTTTAAATTTCATTCGTCAGTGCGAGCCAAGAGAGCTTGAAATAGACCAGATAACCAAATTTGCCGTAACTAAGGGATATATAACCGAAGAAGAAAGACTTGCCAATATCAATAACGCGCAGTGGCGATTTGATAAAACGGCGTACGTCCTCTTCCGCACGGCAAAATCTCAGTTTGATATGGCGCTCGAACTTGATTTGCCCAATACGTTTCTCCTTCAGTATGATGCCCTCTGCGATGAAAGATACGTCAAGCTTATGAACGGCAGAAACGAAAAAACCGAGGTCGGACTCTGGTTAGAAATAGTGAAGCCGCTTACCGAAGCCTGCGGTATCGAATATAAGAGCAAATTCGGTTGGGCATGGGATTGGCACGTCAGCCCCGGCTTCCTTATGGGGTATCTGCCGCGGGAGCGGGAGCAGATTATCGATGAGGCAATGAGAAAATTCAAGGAATGCTTTGGAGAATATCCTAAATCCGTCGGTTCTTGGCTTCTTGATGCACACTCAGTCGCGTATATGAGCGATAAATACGGCGTACACGCTTTCTGTATTTGTCGAGATCAGGTAAGTACCGATGCATATACCCTCATCGGAGGCTATTTCAATCAGGGTTATTTTCCCTCGCGGAAAAATCCGTTTACCCCCGCAAAAACAGCAGAGAACAGAATACCGTCCCCGATATTCCGTATGCTCGGCCCCGACCCCATACATAATTACGATATGGAGAAATACTCCTCGCCTGATGCATCAATGCACGTTTATACTATGGAAGCGTGTGGACCTACCGGTAAACACACCGAGGTAACCGATTGGTATTACCGTACTTACTTTGCCAATGAGGATATGGGCTTCTCATATACCCAGATAGGTCAGGAGAACAGCTTCTGTATGTGCGATATCGTAACTCCAACCGTTATGATGACGGAGCGTGCAAAGCTCTTTTCAGACGTTGAATTTATGACGCTTTCCCAGACGGGTGATGCATTCGTCGAAAAGTACGGAGATAAAACCCCCGCAACCGCAGTATGCGCACTTGATAACTGGGATAGTGAGGATTGCCAGTCGGTCTATTATGACTGCGAAAATTACACGGCTAATATATTCCGACATAATGAAAAGGTATTCATAAGATCCCTCTATCTCTTCGACGAAAATGCCGAGGATTATTACCTTGAGAGCACCTGCGAAACCTTTGAGGGAATCTACGAGAATCAGCCCGTAGTTGATACAATCTATAAGCTCGGTGAGGACACTGCAGACAGAGATTGGTTCCTTGACAGCTGTGGCGCGCCCTTGAGTGTCCATAGGCTCTCCGACAGTGAGCTTGAGGTGTATTGGGGTGATAAATCCGTAGTCTTCTCGGAAAGCGGTATTAAGCTGAAAAATGTAGAAATCAGCTTCGTCATAGGTGAAACCAAAGCCGAGGTAAACGTCATTGCCGAAAAGGGCAGGATTGAATACAGGTTCCGTAACAGAGGCTATGCAGTGAACGTTTCTGAGGGGAAAATCTCCGAGAGCAACGGCAGTTATACCGTATCCTCGGACAGCGGAAAAATCCTTCTCGGATTTGAGGTCGAGGTGTGAGTGCACCTCCGGTGGATAATACAAAATATAGCTAAATGTAAACTTTGGATAGCAAAAAGTGAGAATTCGGATTTTTTATCTTGAATTCTCGCTTTTTTGTTGGAATAAGAGCGCCAGGCTTTATGCTTTTTTGTAATATCCGCCTTTGTATTGAAAACGTTACAGCCGAAAGTTAATTTTGTTATATTTTTTTGAAAATAATATCCTATTTTATTTTCACGCGGTAGCTTATAATTAAAATAGAACGGTACGCGAAAATTCATAATTTACCTATATATTCAAGGAGGCATAAGCAATGGCAGAGAACAGACTTATTGGTGATTATCCCGTAATAGGTATACGTCCCACTATCGACGGCAGACGCGGTGTGCTCAAGGTAAGAGAAAGCCTTGAAGAGCAGACTATGAATATGGCAAAACGTGCGGCTGAGCTGTTTCGTGATAATCTTAAATATTCCAACGGTGAGCCGGTAAAGGTCGTTATAGCGGATACCACTATAGGCAGAGTAGGTGAGGCGGCAGCCTGTGCTGATAAATTCCGTAAGGCAGGCGTTGATATAACTCTCACGGTAACGCCTTGTTGGTGCTACGGTGCCGAAACTATGGATATGGATCCCAATACTATAAAAGCGGTATGGGGATTCAACGGAACTGAGCGCCCGGGAGCAGTATATCTTGCATCGGTTCTTGCAACCCATACTCAGAAGGGTCTTCCTGCATTCGGTATATACGGTAA
>JAZNDN010000109.1:0-5341 GCA_045588085.1 Eubacteriales bacterium | reverse complement strand
CCGACTTGCTGTGCCGTTCTTGCAAGCGTCAAGGAAGGTTCTTATCTTCTTATCGAAGTTAGAGGGTGCGCCGGGCTTTTCGAGTATCTGAGGAATCTTGGTTTCAACCTGCTTGCCTGCAACCTCGTGATAGATGGTAAGGTCGCCGCCGATAGTACCGTTCCAGCACTCAGTTGAGGGAATTCTGAGAGAGCCCTTAGTACCGTAGATGATAGTATCACCCGAGGTATCAAGGTTCATAGCCCATGCAATACGGAAGTCTATGATAAGACCACCCTCAAGTCTTATGAATGCTGCTGCGAAATCGTCAACACCAAACTTCTTGTAGTACTCAGGGTGACCGCAATTCTTATAACCGATGTAGTTGGGGTCCTTTCCAAAGAAATCGGACTTGATACCGGAAACGGTGAGAGGCTTGGGATAACCGAGAGCGTTAAGAACCATATCAAGAGAATAGCATCCGATATCTGCAAGTGCGCCAAGACCTGCGGTTTCGTCCTCAATGAAGGTAGTTCCGAAGGGGGTGGGAATACCGCGGCGACGGCCGCCACCGGTCTGAACGTAGTAGATATGACCGAGAACTCCGGACTGAACGATTTCCTTAACCATAATCATGTTATCGTCAAGTCTGGGCTGGAAGCCTATGGAAAGAACCTTTCCACTCTCACGCTCAGCTCTCATAACCTCGATAGCCTCCTCGGTTGTTACGGTGAAGGGCTTTTCGAGAAGAACGTGTACGCCTGCCTTAAGTGCCTGAATTGCACAGGGTGCGTGCTGACGGTTGTATGTACAAATAGAAACGGCATCAAGACCGAGGGATTTATCGTTAACCATCTCCTCACCGTCTTTGTAATCGCACTTTACACCCTCAACGCCGTGCTTCTTGAAGAAAGCTGCAGCCTTTCCGGGAATAATGTCTGCGCCTGCAACGATTTCTACGTCGGGCTGTTTGAGATAAGATACGATATGAGCATCAGCAATCCAACCGGTACCTATGATACCAACGCGGATTTTCTTGGAAGCGTCTACTGTTGCAACTTCCTGGTTTTCTTTGAACGCATCAAGTACGTTTGCCATTTAGAATTCCTCCTATAAGCGCATGCATGCGCAGTATTTGTTATTATTTTAACCCATGCTGTCGGCGTTGTCAAGCGTAAATGTTCATTTTCTCAAAAACAAATTCACTTATGCGTCTTTATGTGCCGCAGACATGCAAATTGCGGCACCGAAAACCAGCGAATAAAACCGCTTTGGTATACGGTGCCGCAAGAGCGCAATATACAAGAGGCACTTAGCCTTATTTTCTCATAAGACCCTTAACGCCTGCCAAAATAAGACCGCAAAAATCGTTTTCTGCTGGGGTATATTCGATAAAGTCTATCTCTTTTTCGGGGTTCGGGTTTTCCCAAACGAAGCCACCTACCGTAATATCCTCACCGTTTGCGCCCTTTCCTTGATACACGGGGTCGCAGAACCAGGTTCCTACGTAGCCGTTGTGTCTGTAATATTCCTGAGGCATCGGTTCTCCGTATGCGCTGTTATACACCATAATGTTTTCGGCATATCTTACAGGAATCTCGACACGGGTACCGTCCTTGTAGGTAACGGTATAGTCGCCTATTTTCTCGATGGGCTTCCAAACGATTCGGGGCGCGGAGTTCAGCGTTGCGTGCTCTATCACGAGTCTGTCATAGCATGCACCGACAAATATCTTCTCCGAGCCGAGCACTATAGAAGCAGCGCAGAGGGATTTAACTTCACACGGTGCGGGGGTTCCCTTGGGAAGCTTTATAGATTTCGCCTTGTATCCGGCGGGGTTCCATTTGCCTCTGACGTTATCGCGAAGCTTAGGCTGGATATGCTTTGCAATGATTTCGGTATAAGTTTTCCGGTTCCTCTCATCATACCCTTCTGTGTTCCAAAGCATTTCCGACAGACGCGCCATATCCCACATTTTTCCGTTGTTGCCGAATATTCTCTCACTCATCTCAATCCAGGTGGAAATTTCTCCGCCTATCATATTCTTCTTTGCAATTCTGGAGGAGTATCTTGGGTAGTGGGAGGAATACAGGTTTCCTACGGCAACCTTATAGCCCTTTTTCAAAAGATTATCCTCGATGTCGTGAGGCAGGTCGAAATACCAAACGAAATCAAGCAGAACTATGTCCTTTGCTATTTTGCCGAGAGCCTTATAGGTTGCATAATTTCTGGTTGGGGGCGGCTGGAGCATATCTGCCCACATCATTGTTCCCAATCCGCGCTCTGCCAGGTGGTCGTGAAGGCGGTTGACGTGGTCTGCAAGAAGCTGCGACGGGTCTTTTTCACGGCATCTTTTGCATATACCTATCTGATATATTTCGTCGTGGCCTATATGCACAAATCCGTCGGGCTTTATTACGTCTATCACCTCATCTATTACGTCAAAGACTATTTCGTAGCTTTCTTCCATAGAGGGACAATAGCAGTGATGATATTTTTCGTCGGGACGCTCGTCCTCAGAGCGCGTATCATCAACCGTAACCGACTTTTCCTCTATTTCGGCAATCTCCGGGTGAGCGAGGGTTATGTACTGAACGTGACCAAGGCTCTGAACCTCGGGAATTATCTTAAAGCCAAGCTCTCGGGCATAGCCTACGTAGCGCGCAGCGTCCTCTTGCTCAATAATATCACCGTTGGCAAGCATATCGTAGTGCGGCGGCCAAGGAAGCTTTCCCTCGCGGTAACCCTTGACGGTTCTTTCCCACGCTTCCGTAATTTCCGGGCGGCGTTTAAGCCTCATGCAAGCAGAAACCTGAACGAACAGGGTGTTGTATCTCAGGGGCAAGAGCACGTAACGGAAAAGTCTTCTCACAAACTCAAACCGGTCAACAGAGGGCAATCCCGAATGGAATCCGCGGAACTGCTTTGAGGGTTTATCATCGCAGTTGAATTTGCGCACGCCTCTGCCTCGCTCGGTGAGCTGAAGAACAGTATCGGCACCGTAAAGGAGCGTTATTCTGCTTGCAGCGCATACAGTGATTTTACCTCTTACGGTATTTACCGTGTAGCGTTCTTCCTTGTAAGCGCGCGTCGTTTTCTTATCGAATACGATAACCGCGCCTTTTTCCGAGCGCCACTCTCCGTGGGTTTCGGCAAGTCTTTCCTTTAAAAATTCAGCGGCAAAAATCTCGTCCTCGTCACCGTTTTTAGATATGACGTCGCGGATTTTGGCAAAGCCGCCCAGGTACTCTATTGCCTTAGGCGTGGGATACACAAGAGGCTCTGCGTCGTCCTTTGCTCCGAGAATTTCAACGCCCCCAAGGGTGACTGTTTTGAGGGTTGTATAAAGCCTTACTGTAACAGTGCTTCCCTTCATACCGACGGATACGTTGATTTTTCCACCGGTGCATTTATCGGTTTGTGCCGTATGCATACCGGCGCGAGCTCCGTCAACCAACACCTCTACGGCTTTTACCGAGTTCTCGGTTATGTCAACCGTAACAGCTCCGACGAAGCAATCACCGTCAAGCGCGCAGTTGATATCAATCTCAGAATCGTAAGCATAATTCCAACGCCATACGGGCTTGCCGTCCTCTGTCAACTCCGGCGGAAATGCTACACGGGTTCCCTTATGAGTATATGAAACCTCTTTGGGCTCAAGAATTCCTACAAACATAATACATCTCCCACATAAAATATTTTACATAATTTTACCACGCGCGCAGGCTACGTGTCAATACAAAGTGCGAATTTTTGTCTTTACAAAAAGCAAGAGGCGCTTGCCGTATGCTTCGAAAACAAAAAAGAGAGAACTCTGCGGCTCATGCCTCTTTGTTCTCTCTTTATCCGCAAGGAATCAGAGATTTTTCAAAATCAAATCTCAGGTATTACCACCTCGACCTCTCGTCCAAGCTCGGAGGACTTTGCTATATGGTCGAGAATTGCCTGGTTCAAAAGAATCTGGCTTGAGGGGACGGGGGCGGTTCCACCGCATTTTATGGCATCAATGAAGGTTCTTATCTTCTTGTCAACGTTTGTGGGGGCGTCGGGCTTTGCTGCAATTTTCGGTATTTTGGTTTCAACCTGCTTGCCTGCAACCTCGTGATATACTGTGAGGTCGCCTCCGATTGAGCCGTTCCAGCAATCAGTCGAGGGAATTCTGAGAGAGCCCTTGGTACCGTAGATGATAGTATCACCCGAGGTATCAAGATTCATAGCCCATGCAATACGGAAATCTATGATAAGACCACCCTCAAGTCTTATGAATGCTGCTGCGAAATCGTCAACTCCGAATTTTTCCGCATAATCCGGGTGCCCGAGATTACGGTAGGCTACGTAATTAGGGTCTTTACCGAAGAAATCAGACTTATAACCCGACACGGTAAGGGGCTTGGGGTAATCGAGAGCGTTAAGAACCATATCGAGAGAATAGCAGCCTATATCGGCAAGAGCACCGAGACCTGCGGTTTTATCCTCAATGAAGCTCGTTCCTCTGGCATCAAGAGGACCGACGGGAATTCCACGGCGCCGACCGCCTCCGGTCTGGACGTAATATACCTTACCGAGAACGCCGGATTTCACGACGTCCTTAACCATTATCATATTTTCATCAAATCTCGGCTGGAAGCCTATTGAGAGAATTTTCCCGCTTTTCCGCTCGGCTCTCATAACCTCAACAGCTTCCTCGGTGGTTACTGTAAAGGGCTTTTCCAGAAGAACGTTTATTCCTGCCTCAAGAGCAGCGATTGCGTTATTTTTATGCTGACGGTTATAGGTACAAATCGACACGGCATCCAACTTAAGTGACTTATCATTTATCAATTCGATACCGTCACGGTAGTCGGTTTTCACTCCGTCAAGACCGTATGCTGCGAAGAATTTTTCAGCCCTTCCGGGAACGAGGTCAGCTCCCGCAACTATTTCCACGTCGGGTTGCTTAAGATATGCCTTGATATGTGAATGTGCAATTCCTCCGGTGCCGATAAATCCTATTCTGATTTTTTTGCTTGCATCAATTTTCGCTTCGCTTTGATTTTCCTTAAAAGCGTCAAGAATGTCTGCCATTTTTATCTCCTTTTTACTGTGGGGCGTGTATTCGTTTATCCTGTTTATTATATTGGTTAGCCGTAAGAGAGTCGAACCCATAAGGCTTTAAAAGATGCATTTCTCCCTACTCTTCGCCAAAATTTTCTTAAATATTTCTATATTCCTCAAAAATTTCGGCTCGATTATGAAAAAATGCATTCTTTTAAAGCTGCTTCGCACCTTACGGCGAATAAATTTCTTGCAGATTTTGTTGTAATGAGCCGCAGTTAAGTACGACTTAACAAGGATTAGTACGACGAAAGATGCTGAAATTTAT
>JAZNDN010000108.1:0-20859 GCA_045588085.1 Eubacteriales bacterium | reverse complement strand
TATATGTTTTTCAATTTTTTTGCGTTCTGCGCACGGCATTAAGGATTTTTCAGCGAGCGGATTGTTATGGGAACAAGGCGGAATTTGCAGCAATATACGAATATTGCGAAAATTCCAACGCAGTGCCCGTAAGAATACGCCGCTGAAAAGCCTTAATAAGCGCCGTTTACTATGGAAGTTAATCCCCCATCAATTACCATCGATGAGCCGGTGGCATTACCCGATGCCTCGGTGGCGAAGAAGTATACGCAGTTCGCTACCTCTTCGGTGGTGGAAACTCTTTTTAGGGGTAAGGCGTCTGCCTTACGAGCTGCTTGCGCGGGATTGCGGTCGTAACGGTCCGTCCATATAGGGCCCGGCATTACGCAGTTAACGCGGGTTCCGTGAGGTGCAAAATCAAGAGCTAAGCCCTTTGTCATCGAAAGAATCGCACCCTTGGAGGCGGTGTAGGCGCTTCTGCCCGGTATAGTATTGATGGCGTTTACAGAGCCTATAAATACTATGGAGCCGCGCTGAGATTTACCGGCGGCAATCTGAGCGTTTGCAACGGCTCTTGCAGGTACAAAATACCCCATTACGTTGGTTATGAGAACCTCCTCCCAATCCTGCACGTCGCAGGTGAGCGCATTCTGGTCAAGCCCAAGGTTTGCGGCATTTCCTACGAAAACATCGGGGCAATATCCCATATCTGTTATAGATTTTACAAGCGCCTCGCCCTCCGTACGAGCGTAAAGTGGCGTATATTCAAGCCCATAACATTCGCTACCGTATTTTTCGGAAAGCATCTGTGCCGTTTCCTTCGCGTTATCTCCCGGACGACCGGTTATAAACACCACCCAGCCCTCCTTAAGAAATCGCTCGGCTATTGCAAGTCCCGTATTTACGGTTGCACCGGTTATTAGAGCAACTTTTTTGTCATTCATAGCAAAATCCCCCTGCTTTAAATCAAATATTTGACTTTATTATATCAATGATGATATGAGTAAGCAATGAATTAATTAGGATATTTTTTGTAAAAAATAAGACTTTACCGTTGACAGCGAGATGCTTCTATGGTACAATTTCATTGACGAAGCAAAGTCGTAATTCTCAAAAACAGCTGTGGCTTGTATTCAGCTTCAAGCAAGGAAGGAGACGGTGCGCTGCCATGATAAATCTTGCAAGCAACGGAATCGACATAAAAATAAGGGACGTTTTATATAAAACCGAAGCTACGGTTTTGTCCTTTTATCAGCAGAAAAACCGTCATTCGAACAGCATCGTATTTTATATTCACGGCGGTCACAAGCACCGAATGGAAAACAGTGAGGAATTCACCACGGTGCCTCACGATTTGCTCTATCTTCCATACAATTCGAACTACGTAAGCCGAGTTCTTGAGCCGGGTATCGAATATTATCAGGTAAACTTTGAAATCTATGAAAACGGGCGGCAAATTCCGCTCCTTGACGGTCACCGCCTGCTTCACTCTCCCGATTCATCGGAATTTCTGCCACATCTTTTGGAGGTATATAACTTATACACGGTACGCCCCCACGCTTATACTATCACAGCTCTCGGGCATATTTTGACTATGATATCAATGCTCGTCAAGAAGGGGCACGAGGAATACTCAAAATCGGCAGCAAGGCGTCGTATAGGGGCGGCTGTTGACTATATAGACGCTAAATATTTTGAAAATACCGACGTATGCGCTCTTGCCGAGCTTTCGGGAATGAGCGTATCGGGGCTTGAGAAAAACTTTATAAAGGCATTTGATAAAACCCCGATATCCTATCGCAATTCCATACGCATAGAGCACGCGAAAACTCTGTTTTTAGGCGGATTTTCAATCTCTGAGGTATGGGAACGAATAGGCTTTTCGGATTTGTATTATTTTGCAAAGTGCTTCAAAAAGCATACCGGAATGACACCGGGAAGATTTTTGAAGGAGCGCGCAGGAGCAACCACCCGTCCCGACTATGCACTTTCTCTTATAAAGCAGACCGTCAGCAGCACCAACGCTGAATTTACGAAATCGGAGATTGCCAAGCTTTGCCCTTCGCTGAGCGCGAGCGTTATAGAAAGCTCGCTAAAAAAGCTAGTTCACTCGGGTGACATAATCAAGCACGGTGCCGGAAGATTTACCTATTATACTAAAAAAGGATAAAATGCAGTGCGAGCGAAAGCTCCGTCCCAAACGCCCTCCACAAAGGCGTAATCGGAGCATTCAACCTTATTTCCGCACAGAAGCCTTACACCGTCGGAATTTTTATTCATTACCACGCACCAAGACATACATGGGATTTTTTCAATTCTTTCTACAATTAATTTCATAAGAATTCTACTCTTAACAAGAAGCAATCGTCAGCCGTAATAAGCAAAAGGGGAAACCCGATGGGTATAACGAAACCGAATCACGCTATATAATATAACATATAAACGCACAATTCGCAATACCACATACAATTTTAAAGCACTTTATTCCGAACGTGCCGCTGACAAATAAAATCGCGCTAAGACGCGGAAAGATATGCGGCCTGCTTTTATAATTTAAGCACAATCTATATTGACAAACAGAATAAATAATGATAAAATAACTTGGCGATAATTAATATGCTAATTTCTACCCGTGGCACAGCTGGATAGCGCGCGAGACTCCGACTCTCGAGGCCGTAGGTTCGAATCCTATCGGGTAGGCCAAAAAAACAGGGGTGCTCCTCGTGAGTGCCTCTGTTTTTTTTGTCTTATCCATAGTTCGACCTATCTCGAGCAAGGCGAGAGAGGTAGGTTCGTGCTTTCACCGAAGAGCGACGATAGCTTGCTAATCGGCGGCAAGGTGAAAAATCCTCTTTGAGTATCCTATCGGGTAGGCCAAAAAAACAGGGGTGCTCCTCGTGAGTGCCTCTGTTTTTTCTCTTTGCCGCGGCTGCATTGACAGATATTTGGCTTTTCCTCTTGAATTTACGCTTTTATTGTGCTAAACTATTATAGAAGAATTTTAAGTAGGAGGAATACCGATGCATATTCAGGAATCGGGAGAAATGTATCTCGAAACTATACTTTTGCTTTCGAAAAGGCTTTCAGCCGTTCGCTCTATTGATATATGCGAGGAAATGGGTTATTCCAAGCCTTCGGTCAGCCGTGCGGTAGGTATTTTGAAATCCGGCGGATTTATTGAGGTTGACGCTAACGGCTTCATTACTCTAACCGACACGGGATACAGTGTTGCCGAGAAAATTCTTGACAGGCATACCGTTCTTACCGAGCTTTTGGTAAAATTCGGTGTGGACAGAGAAACCGCCGCTGAGGACGCCTGCCGTATGGAGCATTCCATAAGTGACAAGTCACTTGAGGCAATACGAAAATTCGTAGGAAAGAATTAAGTCGCATTCGCGTAAGATTTTTATTGAACCGTTTTAAAGAATTTTTCAAAAACTAAAAATTTTAGCAAATAAAATTGAGCCGAGCGGTGCTTCTTCCTCTCGGCTCTTTTTATTTTCTGTTTTCGTCTTGTAATTTTTAAATTTTTATTTCTGTTTTTCCATACTTACTGCCGACTTTACTCGGATTTTTCCGAGCTTGCCGCAGGTTCTGACTCGACATTGCTTTCCTCGCCTGCTGCAGTACAGTCCGCACAGCTGCTGAGCGGATTATTCTTGCAGGCGATATTCATACAGTCGTTGTTTGCACAGACACCGCTTTCCATAGCAAGCTTTGCTCTGTGACGTGCGCTAACCTTGCCCTCAGGCTTGATATCTCCTGCCTTGGTGAGCGCGATTTTAGTCAGCATGGGACCGACTATTTCGTATATGAGAACGGCAAACAAGGTTATATTCCTTACCACGATACCGTCGGGGCCCAGCTCTGCCGCCTTGAGTGCCATTCCGAGAGCAACGCCTGCCTGAGGAAGCAGAGTTACGCCAAGATACTTAACTATACTCTTGTCGCAGCCGACGAGCTTTGCGCTTTCCCTTGCGCCAAAGTACTTACCGAGAGAGCGGCTGGCTATATATACGACGCCTATGAGAACGATTAATCCGTCGGTGAATACGGTAAGGTCAAGAGCCGCACCGCTAAGCACGAAGAAGAGAATGAAAATCGGCGCTGTCCATCTGTCTATTCTGTCCATAAGCTCTTCGGAAAAATCGCATATATTGCAAAAAACGGTTCCGAGCATCATGCATACGAGCAGAGAGGACAACTCAACGTGTATACCGAATATATCAAGCTTGATAAATGAAAGCGCAACCGTCATCAGCACGAAGGTAACCGAAACGGCAAGACGCTTTGAACGCGAATGGAAGAACCTTTCGCAATAACTGAACAAAAGTCCCATAGCAAAGCCAAGAGCCAGTGAGAAAACAACCTCGAATATAGGCGAAAGAATTATTGCTCCGATGCTTTCGGCAGAGCCTGAGCTTAAGGATTTCGCAACTCCGAACGAGCCTGCGAATATAACAAGACCTACGGCATCGTCAAGCGCGACGATGGGAAGAAGAATATCGGTAAGCGGACCTTTTGCCTTATACTGCCTTACAACCATCAGCGTTGCGGCAGGAGCCGTTGCAGCGGCTACGGCACCAAGTACGATAGCGGTTGAAAGCGAAAGCTTATCGGGCATTGCAAAATGAAGTGAGATAAGCGCTACGTCAACGATAGCAGTAGTAATAACTGCCTGAGCTATACCGATAACGGTTGCCGCCTTACCTATCTTTTTAAGGTCGCTGACACGGAATTCGTTACCTATCGAAAAGGCTATAAATCCAAGAGCTACGTCGCAGATTATATCATATTCCGTTACTGCTGCAAGGCTCGTGAAGCCGAGCCCCTCAACGCCTATGGCACCGAGGACGAAAGGACCTATAAGCACACCTGCAATAAGATATGCCGTTACCGCGGGCAGATTTGCTTTTTTAGCAAGTCTTGATAACAAAAGCCCTGCAAGCAGAGCAAGTGCTAACGGAAGCAAAACCAATGCTTTTCCATCTAAAGTCAAAAAAATACGCCTTCTTTCCTTTTGCGGAGAAAACACGACCGCAAATTCTGATTTAATACATAGTATTAAGGCTAAGCCTTAAAACACCTATTTAATATACAACTTTAGTAAGTAAATGTCAATAGGCGAATAAAAAATATTTAAAAATTTCAAATCACCCCCCTCGCAGACGGCAACGAAGCTTAAATTGCACTTAAAACGCAAAACGAGATAGATTTGCAGAATAATCTTACAAAATCCACCTCGTTTGCTATTCAGCTTATATCCCTCACTGGTCGACTCCGAAATCCTTGATATACTCTGCTACAAGCTTCTCGGGCCAATCACCGACAGGCTCAAGGCGTCCTGTGAAGAAGCGGAGAGTTTTAGGCTCGTGAACAAATCTGAGACCGCCTACCATATGTCTGTGGTCGTATAGCCACTTGACACGGTCTATAACGTACTCGGTCTGGGAGAGTGTAAATACTCTTCTCGGGAATGCCAGACGAACCATCTCAACCGATGCTATATGCTCGGTTCCGTCGGGATTTCTCTCCTCGGACAGCGTTCCTCTTTCCATACCTCTTATACCTCCGCATAGGTAGAGCGCCGCAACGAATGCGCCTGCGGGATACTGCTCCGAGGGAATATGCGAAACAACCTCACGCGCGTTAATATGCGCGCCAAGACCGCCTCCCGGGGTAATCATGGGTACTCCCATGGAATCGAGAATTTTTACGCAATGGTCGATAAACTGAGGTCCCTGAGATATAACGTCGAGGTCCATAGTTTCGTCAAATCCGACTATCATAGCCTCCATTTCCTTGACCGACATACCGCCGTAGGTTAAGAAGCCCTCGAACATTGTGATATAGTCTTCCAATTCGTGAAATAGCTTTTCGTCACGAACGAGTATTCCGCCGCCTCTGCCGAAGCCGAACTTTCTTGCCGAGAAATAGATTACGTCAAAGAGGTCTGCTATCATTCGCGTTATTTCGCGAATTGACTTATCCTTCATTCCCTCCTCGCGCGTCTTTATGAAATAGAGGTTATCCTGAAGAAGCGAGGCGTCAAGCACAGTCAGAATTCCGTGCTCGTTTGCGATAGCGCACGCTGCCTTCATATTCTCGTAGGAAATAGGCTGACCGCCGAAAAGGTTCGTTCCTGCCTCAAGGCGCATATAAGGAATATTGTCTGCTCCCTCGCGAGCTATGCAATCTCTTACTTTATCAAGGTCTATATTGCCCTTGAAGGGTAGTGTGCTCTTTCCTATGAGTCCCTCGTCGCGAACGAGCTCCTCAACTCTTGCTCCGAGTCTTGTTACGTGAGCCTTGGAGGTTGTGAAATGGTAATTCATTATTACACAGTTACCGGGCTTTACGAAGTGCTGAGCAATAATATGCTCGCAGGCTCTTCCCTGGTGAGCCGGCAAAAGATACTTTATTCCAAAGATTTCCTCCAGCTTATCTCTCATGCGGTAGAAGGTTTCACTTCCCGCATAAGCGTCGTCGGCTCTGAGCATCGCGGACTGCATATTGTCACTCATAGCGTTAACGCCCGAGTCGGTGAGCATATCCATAAAGATATCACCGTTATGTAAAAGGAAGGTATTGAAGCCCGCCTCTTTCATTTTTTCAAGTCTTTCTTTTGCGGGAAGCAGATTGAGCTTCTGCACTATTTTAACCTTGTGCATCTCCATCGGCACAGATGGTCTTGAGTAAAATTTAATTTCCGGCATTTTAATTTTCTCCGTGGGGTTGATTTTTTGGTGAGTTTATTATATAATAGTTTTCACCATTAGTCAAACAAATGTTTTCAATAATCATCATCGAAAATTTCGATAGTAAAAGAGGAGAAATATATGGAAATAAGGAATCTTGTAACCTTTGTCAGCGTATGCGATACCGGCAGCTTTACCAAGGCGGCGGCAGCGCTCGGATATTCTCAGTCTACGGTTTCTTTTCAGATAAAGCAGCTTGAGGACGAGCTTGGCTGCTCTCTTTTTGACAGGATAAACCACACGGTTACCCTTACCCTGCGCGGTAAGGAGCTTCTCCAGCTTGCTCATCGCATAACCAGAATGACGAATGAATTTAACCAGTCCATAAATTCTGAGCTTCCCCCGGAGGAGAGCATTCATATAGTAACGCCTGACTCGGTCTGCCAGGACATGATGCTGGCGCACTATGCTGATTTTTACTCAAAATACCCCAAAATTTCTCTGAGATTTACGACGGCGGACACAGGAGAAATGTTCGCTATGCTTGACAGAAACGAAGCAGACATTACTCTGACGCTCGACAACCGCAGATACAAAAGCGGCTACGTTATAGCCAAGGAGGAGCGTATACCGATGCATTTCACTACCGGTAAGAATTCCCCCTACGCCACGAAGAAGCCTTTGAAAATTTCAGACATTAAGGACTGCCCGTTTATACTCACAGAGCGCGAAGTCAGCTATCGCAAAGCATTTGACGAGGAAATGGCGCGCCGTTCAATTGAGATAAGTCCGATACTTGAGCTTGGAAGAACCGACGTAATAACGGAGATTTTGGCGAAGGGCATCGGAATTTCGCTTTTGCCGGATTTTGTTACCGAGCAAGCCGTGCGCGAGGGCAGACTTGTTCACCTCAACGTCACCGACGTTAATATCGAAATATGGAAGCAGCTTATCTATCACAAAAACAAATGGATATCGCGTGGGCTTTCGTTGCTTATAGATTATATCAAGGAGCACGAATTTTCTAAGGACTCCGAATAAGCCGCATATATATACCCGAAAAAGCACAAAAACCGCAGTCAGATACGGAATTATCACAGGAAAATCCGTACACGGCTGCGGTTTTATATTTATTTCTTTTGCGTGGGCGAAGCTGTTATTACTGCTTCGGTACCAAATTCCCTGAGCTTATGCGACAGCACGTAAGCACCGAAGCCGTCGGCAGAGCCTCTGACTCTGAGCGACCTTGCGCCTATTGCATAATCCGAGTCGTAGGATATTTTAAGAGCAGAAAACAGCCTTTTCGGAGCCGCCCTCTGCTCCGGACGAACCGTTTATCAGGTGTGATAAAGCTTTTTCGTCTGATATATAGGCTCGCAGGTTACGTTGAGTCCGAGCTTTCTGAAGGTTGACATATCTACCTGAGAGAGAATGACGGTCGAATGAGCCTCGGTGTTCTTCAGCATAGGAAGCACCTGCATTGCGCGCTTTGCGTATTCACTGGTTGCCGCTGAGACCGAAAGTGCAATAAGCACCTCGTCGGTATGGAGCCTGGGATTATGGTTGCCGAGCGTTTCGGTCTTAAGCCTCTGTATAGGCTCAAGTATCTTCTTGGATATTATATCCTTGTTTTTATCAATTCCGGCAAGAGCCTTAAGCGCGTTAAGCAGCGCGGCACTCGATGCACCGAGAAGCGATGAGGTCTTACCGGTGACGACTCTTCCGTCGTTAAGCTCTATTGCAACTGCGGGAGCGTCGGTTTCCTCAGCCTTTTCAACAGCGGGGTTTACACATTCCCTATCCTCAACCGATATTCCCATCTGACGCATAAGAAGCTCAATTTTGTGAATCTCGACCTCACTGCCGTTTCCTTTTCTGAGGTTGCAAAGCGAGGCGAAATATCTTCTGATTATCTCCTGGCGCGATGCTGAACAAACAGCCTCGTCATCATAAATCGCAAATCCTGCCATATTTACGCCCATATCGGTCGGTGATTTATAGGGGCACTCACCGAGAATACCCGAGAGCATTGAGCGAAGCACCGGGAACACCTCAACGTCACGGTTATAGTTAACCGTCGTCACTCCGTACGCCTCAAGGTGATGAGGGTCTATCATATTGACGTCGTTAAGGTCTGCGGTCGCTGCCTCGTATGCAAGGTTTACGGGGTGCGAGAGAGGCAGATTCCATATGGGGAAGGTTTCAAACTTAGCATATCCCGATTTTATTCCTCGCTTATTATCGTGGTATATCTGCGAGAGGCAGGTTGCCATTTTTCCCGAGCCGGGGCCGGGAGCTGTGACTACGACGAGCGAGCGCGTGGTTTCTGCATATTCGTTTTTACCGAAGCCGTCGTCGGACGCGATAAGCGGAATGTTGTAGGGGTAGCCGTCTATATCGTAGTGCTTATAAACCTTGAGTCCGAGCGATTCGAGCTTATGTCTGAACGCTTCTGCAGCGGGGGTTTCTCTGTATCTTGTCATAACCACCGAGCCTACGTAAAGCCCGTAGCCGCGGAAAGCGTCGATAAGGCGCAAAAGGTCGAGGTCATAGGTGATTCCGAGGTCGCCTCTGACCTTATTTTTCTCTATATCGCCGGTATTGATGGCTATGATTATCTCCGCCTCGTCACGAAGCTCGATAAGCATTCTTATTTTACTGTCCGGTGCGAAGCCGGGAAGCACGCGCGACGCGTGAAAATCGTCAAAAAGCTTGCCGCCGAATTCGAGATACAGCTTTCCTCCGAAAAGGTCTATGCGCTCCTTGATTTTTTCCGATTGAAGCTTAAGATATTTATCGTTATCAAAGCCCTGTCTTAGCATTCCATCACCTTCTGCCATCATAAATTATAAAATACATTTTATATTTTAGCACAAAGCACTCCCTTTTTCAAGGCGTATTTTCATTTTACCAACCATAAATTTTGACGAATTTGAAAGGCTTCCTTTAGCATATTTTCATAAAAACGGAAGTGTTTACAATTTTGCGGTTGTTTTTCACCGCGTTAAGTGCTAAAATACTATTATATAAATTTTGGCAGGTGTACTATGGACAACGAATTTACAAGCTACGGCTATTCCGGCGAGCCGAGGTGGGCGGATTTCTCCATTGACGACGAAATACGCGCAAAAAAACGCTTCTCGCGCTTCTTCCTCGCAATTTCTATTTATCTTATCGTTGCAAACGTTTCGGCACTCATTGTTCAGGTGGTGCTAATCATTGCCATGGGCGTCGAGGACGCCTACAATCTTTTGTCAAATTACCTTTTCTCCTGGGGGATGCAGGTAGTCTGTATGTACGTTCTTGCATTTCCTGCCCTTTATCTGATTGTAAGAGGTATGCGTAAAACCGTACGTCATAAAACGAAGCTTGCGGCATCGGAATTCTTTATTCTTTTCCTCGTTGCCGAGGGACTTATGACGGTGGGAAGCCTTGTTTCAAATATCCTCTCAAACGCTTATTACAGCATTTGGGGTTACCCGCTTACGAACAGCGTCAGCGAAATGATATCCGACTCTCCTATATGGGTTATCGCGGTGGTTGCGGTTATCATAGGACCGATATTTGAGGAGCTGATTTTCAGAAAGCTGCTTATGGATAAGCTCGGTATGTACGGTGACAGAATAGCAATAATCGTATCAGCCGTAGCCTTCGGTCTTTTCCACGGAAACCTCTTCCAGCTCTTCTACGCCACCCTTCTCGGTGCGCTTCTTGCTTACGTTTATTCCAAAACCGGCAATATCCTTTACCCGATTGCCATTCATATGCTGACAAATCTTTTCGGCTCGGTTCTGGCTATGCCGTTCATTGAGATTGCAGAGGAGCTTTCGGTAATGGCAGAGGCGTTGCTTGAGGGTGCCGAGGTCGATATGGGAAGATATCTCGGACTCACAGCGGCTGTCGGTGCGTATTCCCTTACTCAGTACGGTCTTGCAATTGCGGGAATTGTAATTCTTATAAGGCGTTTCAAGCGAAAAGAATTCTTCGTCAGCGACAGATGCGAAATTCTCATTCCCAAGGAGCGCCGCAGTGCCGTAATTATTCGCAACGTCGGCGCCATTCTCTTTATGGTTATAGTGGGAATTATGATGCTCATAAGCCTCGTTCCCTCGGTTCCGCCGGAGGACGTACCAATACCCAACGAGGCGCTTCCCGGCTCTGCGGGTGAGGCTATGCTCGCATTACTGCGCTTCTTATGAGGTGACTTTTTATGGCTAAAAAATACAAGACTCTGACAACACCCTACGCCGAGGGACTCGGAGCTATACCCTGGGACGTTTACCCAAGACCTCAGCTCAAAAGGAATTCCTTTGTAAACCTCAACGGCTACTGGGATTTCAAGGACTCCTTGCTTGAGGAGCTTCCGTCTGCCTACTATGAAAAAATCCTCGTTCCCTTCCCTCCTGAGAGCGCCCTTTCGGGAATTGAGAGGAAAACCGAGCGCGGCAGAATTTTATATTACAGACGCAGCTTTTCGCTCCCCGAGGGCTTCAACAAGGGTATCGTTTTGCTGAATTTCGGTGCGGTTGACTGCATTTGCGAGGTATATCTCAACGGCTCGCCCGCAGGCAGAAACGAGGGCGGATATCTTCCCTTTTCCTTTGATATAACCGAGCTGCTTCGCGAGGGCGAAAACGAGCTTGTGCTTAAGGTTAAGGACGGCTGCGACAAAAAGTATCCCTACGGCAAGCAGACCGAGCGACGAGGCGGAATGTGGTATACCGCGGTTAGCGGAATATGGCAGACCGTATGGCTTGAAAGCCTTGGCGCGTGTGCCGTGCGCGGCATCAGAATAGACGCTGATATGCATTCGGCAAAAATCAGCATAGATACCGATGCCGAGCATGCGGTGCTGACGCTTAAGGAAAGCGGAGAGCGCTTTGATTTCGTCGGCGGTGAGCTGACCGTTACCCCCTCGTCACCGCGGCTGTGGCGCCCCGAGACACCGTATCTTTACGAATTCGAAATCGAAACCGAGGACGACAAGGTAGAGAGCTATTTTGCGCTCAGGGAGATTTCGGTTACAGAGGCGGGCGGCGCAAAGCGTCTTACGCTCAACGGCAAACCGTATCTTTTCTCCGGTCTTCTCGACCAGGGCTATTTCCCCGACGGAATTTTTCTTCCCGCCACGCCTGAGGGCTACGCTGAGGATATTATGAGGGCAAAGCGCATGGGCTTCAATATGCTCAGAAAGCACATTAAGGTAGAGCCGCTTGTCTTTTACAACCTTTGCGACAGGCTCGGAATTGCCGTTTTTCAGGATATGGTAAACAACGGCTCCTATTCCTTCATACTTGATACGGCACTTCCAACGCTGGGCTTTATGAAGCCTCAGAAATTCAGGAGGCGCACCGACGCTGAAAAGGAAAATTTCGAGCGTCAGATGATTGGTACCGCACAGCTTCTGAGAAACACGCCCTCCGTGCTTCAGTACACGGTATTTAACGAGGGCTGGGGGCAGTTTGATGCCGACGGAGAATATAAAAAGCTCAAGGCCTACGACGGCACGAGAATTATCGACGCGACGTCAGGCTGGTTTGCCGAGCAGCTTTCCGACGTGGATTCAAGGCATATATATTTCAGAATGCCAACCGTCAAAAATCCAAACGGCAAACCGATATTCCTCAGCGAATTCGGCGGCTACTCGCTTCGTGTTGAGGGCCACCTTTTCGGCAAGCGTAATTACGGCTATAAGCTCTTTGAGAGCAAGGAGGAATTTGAGGCGGCTGTGAAAAAGCTTTATACCGACGGTGTTCTGCCTCTTATCAAGGAGGGGCTTTCGGCTTTGGTTTACACTCAGCTTTCCGACGTTGAGGACGAAACCAACGGACTTATAACATACGACCGCAAAGTAATTAAAATCGACAGCGACAGGATGAGTGCTCTCAACGAGGCACTTTACGCGGAGCTTGAGAGAATATGCAACTGATTTCGGAATAAAATAGACTGCCTTGGGCTATCCCCTGAGGCAGTCTTTTTCCGTTTTTGGCATTTTTCAAAAGCGGCTTGCATAGGATAAAGCAAAAGCACATTTTGCGGAGGATTAACATGGCGGATAACAGCATTTACACAACTATAAACGAGAGGTGCGGAGGCAATATATACATAGGCGTGGTGGGGCCTGTCCGCACGGGTAAATCCACCTTTATCAGAAGATTTATGGACTGCTTAATTATTCCGGGTATCGAAAACGAATACGACCGAGAAAGAGCGCAGGATGAGATACCGCAAAGCGGCTCCGGGCGAACGATAACCACCACCGAGCCAAAATTCACGCCCTCCGAGGCGGTAAAAATAAAGCTCGGTGAAACCGAGCTCAATGCAAGAATGATAGACTGTGTCGGATATATGATTGACGGTGCTATGGGTGCATTTGAGGACGGAACTGAGCGTATGGTTATGACGCCTTGGTCTGATGAGCCTATCCCCTTTTCAACGGCAGGTGAGATAGGCACCGAAAAGGTCGTACGAGAGCACTCAACGGTTGCCATGCTGATGACTACCGACGGAAGCATTTGCGATATTCCCAGAGAAAACTACGTAAACGCCGAGGAAAGAGCCGCGAGGGAGCTTCGGGCGTGCGGTGTGCCGTATGCTATAATACTTAATTCCGCATCTCCGCAAACCAAGGAGGCTCACGCGCTTGCCGAGTCGCTTGAAGAAAAATACGGTGCTCCCGTGGCGCTGGTAAACTGCGCGGAGCTAAGCTCGGAGGATGCAAAAGAAATTCTCTCGCTCGCAGTCGGACAGTTCCCTGTTTGCGAGTTAAGCTTCAGACTCCCCGAGTGGTGCTCGCCGCTTCCCGAGGGGCACGGGCTGATAGCCGAATTAAAGGAAAAGGTCATCGCCTTTGCCAAGGGTATAAAGAAAATCAGCGACGTTGACGCCGCCTGCATCGGCTCGTCGGATATTACTAAGACCTCATTTGACGCAGGCACGGGAAAGGGCGTATTCTCGGTATCGGTTCCCGACGAGGTTTATTACAGCACCCTAAGCGAGCTTTGCGGTATTGAAATCGGCGGTGCGCGCCAGCTTCTTGATTCTATGATTGAGCTATCCTATGCTAAGAGAGAATACGACAAGGTGAAGGACGCTATGGCTGACGCCAGAGAAAAGGGCTATGGCATTGTGATGCCCTCCTCGGATGAGCTGAAGCTTTCAGAGCCGCAGCTTCTCAAGCAAAGCGCGGGCTACGGCATTAAGGTTTCGGCTACGGCAGACAGCTATCATATAATCAAAACAGGTCTTAAGACCGACGTCTGCCCCGTTGTAGGCTCGGAGGAGCAGTCGCTGGAGGTGGTAAAGAGTATGTCCGCAGAGTACGAGGAGGACCCCGTGCGCCTTCTTGACTCAAAAATGTTCGGCAGGTCGCTCGCGGACCTCGTCAGCGACGGAATGAACTCAAAGCTTATGCATATTCCCGACGAATCACGCGCAAAGCTCTCGCAAACACTTGAAAAAATCATGAACGAGGGTGCGAACGGCCTCATCTGCATTCTTCTTTAATTCGTCAAAATTCAAGCTTTAGCTACGGAGCGTGTACAGTTTTCCGAGCGACGACAATAAAATAAGCCCGAAAATTCCGCTTGGCAATCGCTCTTTCGGAAAATCGGGCTTTTTATTTACGGGCAATGGGCGACACGTCAGCCGCAAGCACACTTGCTAATCCGCAAAATACCTCTTTAGCTGCGGGTGCTCGGTTACGCTTTTTTCGGACTCAAAAAGGATGCCGGTTATGCCGAGGTCAGAAAGCGGCTCAAGATTTGCAGGATTGTCGTCAATCATAAAAATCCTGTCGTATTCCTTGCCGAAGCTGTCAACGCAAAGACGGTAATATTCAGGGTTTGGCTTCATAATACCGTGCTCGCAGGAGAGAAATACCTTATCAAAAAGCTCCGTGAGCGAAAACTTTTCAAGAACTCTTCTTGCGAAGCCGTGCATTGCGTTTGAAAGCATTGCTACGTCGGCATTTTCGGAAAGCTTTTTGATTATCGGCGGCATAGCCTCGTTGAGCCTCGTCATTCTGACGTACTCGGCTCTGATATACTCACCGCTCTCTCCCACTGCGGCACCGATAGCATCGTAGATTTCAGACTCGGTAAGAAGCCCCAGGTCTGCAGGACGGCAAACCTCCTCCTTAACTCGAATTGCCTCCTCCTCGGAGAAATATTTTCTGAATATGAACGGTGCTATTTCGCCTATTATGACACCGAAGCAATCAAATATTACCAGCGTCCTTTTCATTCTTACGAGTTCTCCTGCTCGATAAACTGCTGTACTGTCAGCATACCCTTGGAGAGCATAAAGAATTTATCGTTGTAATTGTCAACGGTCGAAGCAGCTACCATTATCATATACTCGAAAAGGTCTGCGCTAAGATAGCTTGAGCGGTAGCTTGAGGTAAGTCTGTAACGGATTTCACCGTCACTGATATCATAGTCAAACGAGCCGTCAACAAGACCGTAGTTTGCAACCGCAACCGCGATAGCTCCGTCAACCCTCTTATCCTCCGGCATATTGAAGGGGAGTCTTGAGAGGAACTGAACCACCTGATTTTCGGGCTTTACGAAGAGTATAAACTCAATAGGTAAATCGTCACCCTTGATTCCGCTTTTGATTAGAAGCTCCTCGTCGTGACGCTCGTATTTCCAGTCACGTGAGTCAAGCATATCAATTATGCCGTTATATACCTCTTTTGCCTTTTTCATATCAATTTCCTGTGCCATTTTAAAATTCTCCTTTTAAGCTTTATTTATTTTTATTTATATTAAACTATGTAAGTCCTGCAAATATTGTCGATTTCGCTTTCCTTAAGGTGATTCTTTACCATAAGCTCCTCGACAAGCTCGTTCATTGCAAATCGGTTTTCGGAAATCTGCGCTATGGCAATGGCGAGCTGCTCGTCCAGAATTTCTCTGACTCTGCCGCTTACCTTGCTGAAATATTCCGAGCCCATCTCGTCGGTATCTACGTACCCGAGCCCCATAGCATCGTCCATTCCGTAGGTGCAAATAAGGCTCTTTGCAAGTGCGGTTGCCTGATATATATCGCTTGAGGCACCGGTTGAAATTCCGTCCTCGGCTCCGTAGCAAACGATTTCCGCTGCTCTGCCCGCAAGCGCCGTTCTGATTCTTGCCAGAAGCTCGGCGCGGGTGTAGGTTGCCTTATCCTCATTATCCGAGCGTTGCATATATCCGCCGTGATTTCCTCTTGAAACCACCGTCACGTAGGTGGGCTTATCCCCCGCCATCCAGCATACGAGCGCGTGACCTGCCTCGTGGCGCGCGGTGCGCAGAAGGCTCTCTCGGCTCCACGTGCGCGCTTTACCGCCGTTGTAGGTTTCAAACGCCTCCTCAAGCTCCTCGTCGCCTACCGTGCAGCTCTCGGTGCAAATCGCGTTTCGCAAAGCATATTCCACAACCGAATCAAGCTCGGCAAGGCTCATACCTGCCGCACGGATAGCTATGTTTTCAAGCTGCTCGGAGCTTACCTTAAGCGCTGGCGTTTTAGAAAGCTTCATTTCGAGGAACGAGAGTCTTTCGTCCTTATTCGGAAGCTCAACGAATATTTTTCTGTCAAATCTGCGAAGCAGCGCAGGGTCGAGGCTTCGCGCTGAGGTCTGGTCTATTCCGTAATTGGTTGCCGCAAGCACGAACACGGGCTTGGTCGTGTCGGTATTGAAGCCGTCCATTTCGGTAAGAAAGGCGGTAAGAACGTCGGCGTTCGTGTCGGCAGAGCCGGCTGCGGCACGGTTTTTGCCTATGGCGTCTATCTCGTCAATAAAGAGTATTGACGGAGCGTATTTGCGAGCCGAATTGAACAGAGAATGAACGGCGTCCGCGCCCTCTCCTACGTAGCGCTTCAGGAACTGATTTCCCTCGGCGGTTATAAACGTGACGTCCGACTCGCCTGCCATTGCCTTGGCAAGAAGCGTTTTTCCCGTACCGGGAGGGCCGTAAAGCAAAATACCCTTCGGGGCACGCAGGCCTCGGCGCAGATATTTAACGGGGTTTTTGAGGTATTCCACAAAATACGAAAGCTCGCGCTTGGCGTCCTCCGCACCTATTACCTCACCGAATTTGACGTTAGGTCTTGAAACGCCGTCGAGAATGTTACCCGCGTCACCGACCTCTGTTGCAAGCGAAAGCTTTATATCGAACAGGGTTATCTCGGCGGATTTGTCTGCCACGGAAACCGTCTGGCGCGTTTTATAGGTTATGAGCTTATTCTCTCTTTCGAGTTTAAGCATATTTGCCTGACGGTAAGCAAGCTCACAGCATTCGAGAACCACCGTCTCAAAGCTCTTTTTCTTTTTGGAATCAACGGTAATAATTTCGCGCACTCCGACCTTTGCAAACGAGAGGAATTCCTCGCGGCTTATATCCTCATCGCACATTTGCAAAAGGTATACGGGTACTGTGTAGCTCTTAAGAGCGTAATTGAGAAAATCTCTGCCGCGCGAGGTGATATCGTCAAGATTGAGAAGCTCGCCGTCACATTCCTCAGCACCGCATCTGACGTCGCAAAGCACCACCGAGATATCGTTGTTAAAGAGGACGTTTTTAGCCTCGTCAATATTTTTTGCGATATGGACGTGGCAGCTTTTAAGCCTTTCGGTGCAGGCGCGCGCCATTTCGCCCTCGGCAAACAGAAGCACCTCGGGATTGGAATTGTCTACGAAAAGCGATGCCGCCTTTTCCGATGCACCCTTTAAGTCAAGGTTAATTTTTATGGCAGACAGCTCTGAGAGCATTTTCTTGTATTTATCGGTTGAGAGAAGACGGAAAAGCTCGTAAAGCTCGTCGTGGAAGAAGGAATTTGCTCTTCCCTTTACGGTTCTGGCATCTGCTTTACCGCCCTCGGAGAGCATTATGGCACTTACAACCTTGGAATCAAGGGAAACCTTGATATTTGCGGTTTTCTCAAAGCCCTTAAGGTTCTTCGACAGCTCCCTTTCCGTGATGCTGTAAAGATTTCCCGCCCCCAGATGATTGAACATAACGACGTTACCCGAGGCAAAGCGCGAGCATATTGCAGCAGGAAACAGCGGTGCGTTGGTCTGCGGGTTTATATCCTTTGAAAGCGCCTTGATTATCTTCTTTCTCGGTAGCGCGGAAAGATTGGTTACCGAGGGGTCGTCGTAGAGGTTTTTACCGACGTTAGTGGTGAAAATAATTATTGCATCAGCGAAGGAAACCTCGTTATCGGTATAATTATCTCTTATTCTTCCGGCATCCAGTATCTGCAAAAACAGATATATCACGTTCATATGCGCCTTCTCAATCTCGTCAAAGAGAAGCACGCACTTGGGATTTTCCTCAACGAAGCCCGTCACGTTACCCGTCTTGCCGTTTTTATACACCTTATCCGAGCCGCAGAACTCTATATTTGCCTCCTTGTCGGCATATTCGCTCATATCGAAGCGCATAAACGGAAGCTTGAGCGCCTCTGCCGCCTTTTCGGCAAGGAAGGTCTTTCCTGTACCGGGAGGGCCTGCAAAGAGGAAGGTAGCCTTTGGCTTGCCGCCCTCGCCTCTTGACATTGCCATAAGCTCCGACTGGAAATAACCCGAAACGAAGGAATTAACCGCAACGTCCTGACCGAAAACACAGTCGAGCAGAAAGCTCTGTATCTCACCCGTCCTGGCAACTATTTTTCCGAGCTTCTCGGAGCCTGTGACGGTTTGCTCGGCTGATTTCTTTTCAGATTTCACCCCGGAGCTCTTATCTCCGAACACCGACTCAAAAAGCGCTGCAAGGTCTTCTGTTTTCTCACCGGAGGTTGTTGCCTTTTCCTCAGTGGCGGCTGCCGCAGACGTATCGGAAGGCTTTTTTGAGGTTGATTTCTTCTTTGCGGGTGCCTTTTTGGTCTTTTCCTCCGCTCCGTCCTTTATATCGGCGAAGCTCTTATTGCCGAGAATAAGATTTTTTATAAGGGCTGTGGGCTCCTCTAAAATCAGGTCGGTATATATTTTGGCATCAACGAGGTCAAGTTGCCTTGCCTTTGCGGCAGCCTCCGCGTTAAATGCAAATTTTCCGAAAATAAAGTCGTCTATCGTAGAAGAATAGCTCTCGTCCTTTAAAGCCGACTCAATATCACTGTAAGCCTTGGTACAGGATATATCAAGCTTCTTTAAAAATGACGTTGAATGTAAAAGCTCCACGGTAAATTCAGGATATCTGCACGCCTCGGGCAGAGTCTTTGCCTGAAAATCGCATCTGAGCTTCATCAATGCAAGCATAAAATAATTCGCGTTTACCGATTTGCCGCCGTATTCCTTACAAAGAACGTCGGCAAGGTCGAGCGCGTATGTTAAGAATTTAGATTTTTCCAAGGTCGTTTTGCCTCCTTAGGTTGTCGCGAGCGCGCAATTTTTACATAATATTTTACCACTGCGGTTATCGCTTGTCAACCGAAGACGGAGCTTTTTTGAAATTATTCGAAAACATTAAAAGAATTGCTGTACCAAATAAACAAATTTCACCTTTTTCTTTCGGCACAATGCCGAATCGCTGTAACCGTTTTTCAGTTTGGCGAATATAATTTTAACAGCCTGATACCTTAAGGCATATCGGTATTGCCGCAAAACAAATTGCAGAAGCCGCGCGCTCTGCGGAAAGGTCGAAATTATGAAAATTGATAAGCAGAAAATGCAGCAGCTCGCCGCCCTCAGCGATGCGGAGCTGTGGAAAAATATAAGAAGCGTTGCCGCATCAAAGGGGCTCTCTCTGCCGGAAAAGACGCCGTCTCACACAGAGCTTGAAAAGGTAAGAGCGGTAATGCTCTCGGATAAGGTAAGCATTGCGGGAGCGATGCGAATTATAAACGACGTCAGAAAGGGTAAGGGCAATGGATAATTCGGTTGATTTGTCGAAAATAGTAAGCGTTATCGCGCAAAATCCCGAGCTTATATCCACGGTTAAGGCACTGCTCTCCAACGGTGAGAGCACGCGGGATATGCCCGACGAGTCGGAGCAGACGGCAGCCGCACCGGCACCGGCAAGCGAGAGCGAAGCCGTATCGGCAGAGGCACAGGCGGCTATGGCAGAGTTGCAACTGAAAAAAAAGCGGCGCCGCGAGCTGCTTTGCGCCTTAAAGCCATACGTCAGCAGCGGACGCGCAAAGGCAATCGACTCTATGCTGTCATTTACAGAGGTGCTTGACGTGTTGAAGCAGGGTTAGAATAATACCGTACCGCATTGAAAGCACGACACGGAAGGGAGATGACGAACATTTATTCAAGAACCTATTACGGTGAAAAAATCGACGGGATAGCCGTCCCCGACGGATACGACGGAACGGCTCTGACTGAAGGCAAGGCGCAGGGCGAGCCTGTAAGCATTCCGCACACGGAGCCGCCGAAGCGCGAGGTAAAGATTTCCCCGAGCACAGTCCCTGAAGAGAACGAGGGGCAGACGGAGCAGGCGTCGGCCGATGAGCACGCACCATTCTCGCTCGGAGGACTCTTTTCGAGGTTTGGGCTGTCCTCTTTTCGCACGCTCCTGCCGAACAATCTTTTCCATTCATTCGAGAATTTCGGTCTTGAGGAGATACTGATTATAGGTATTGCCGCCTTCTTGCTTTTCTCAAAAAGCTCCGACAGAGAGCTCGCCCTCATGCTTCTGTTTTTGATATTTGTGAAATAGCATACGATTGTTTACATATTTCACGCAAAAAAACACCGTCGCGCATCGGAAAAACCGACACGGGGCGGTGCTTTTTCGTTTTGGTTTGTTTTTTAGTATGCGACAAGACTTACGTAATCTTAATTTTGATGAACCGCTCCCCCTCAGGTAAAGAAGGAGAACTGGTTAGTTTCGGTAAGACCGGAAAGAACACCGTTATTACGTAAAAGCTCAACGACGCTCTTGGAAATTCCCGCCTTTTGACGAAGCTGCTCGACAGACCATATTTCGCCTCCGTCGCGCGCCTCGACTATTTTCTCGGCAGCCGTATCACCAACGCCCGGGAGCGAGTTGAAGGGCATACGGATTTTTCCGTTTTCGGGAAGGAACGCCTTGGCATCAGAACGCTTAAGGTCTACCGGTAGGAACTCCACGCCTCTTGCAATAGCCTCGCGGACAAGCTGCAGAGTTGCAAGCATTTCGTTATCCTTTGCGGTTGCCTCCTGTCCTTTGGCGTCTATGTCGTCGATAGCGTCGCTGACACCCTTATAGCCCTT
>JAZNDN010000107.1:0-8347 GCA_045588085.1 Eubacteriales bacterium | reverse complement strand
CGTCTGAGAAGCTCCGGCGGAATATACTCATCATACTTATCAAACACGGGGCATTCCCCGTCTGCAACGAGCGTTTCGGTGTCTATACCGTCCCTCGCAATTATATCCTTTATTTTTGAGAGCAGCATATCACCGGATTCTCTGCTGCACTTAAAGCGTATATAAGAGCAGCCCTCGCTCTGAATATCCGAAATTCCAAGCTCCGAGCAGTACTTTTTAAGAAAACGCCTCATGGTTCTGAACGAGCGAGTGCCAAGCCAAGGGAAAAGCACGAAGCTTTGACCGCCAAGATGAACGAGAAGCCTTTTGTCCATACCCGCGTTTGATGCAACTCTGCGGGCGTTTTCAAGACGCTCCTTTGCATTTTCTCCGAGGAATGCATAATCCTTTCCGTTGAAAAGCACGTCCCTCATGGCAAGCAGAAGCTTGGTGTGAATTTCTCCGCTGTCACCCGGCCATGATACCTCCATTTTCCCGTCAACCGCCGCAACGTACACCAGTCTGCGCTGCACGTCAAGCTCGGTTACCTCCCAGACTCTGCCTGCAAGGGCAAATCTGTCCGAGACCGGCGGAGGCGTCGTTATGGTTCCGATCTCCTCGCTTCCGCATCTTACGGTAAAGTCCTCGCTGTCCTTAAATACAGCATAGAACTTATAGCTGTTCAAAAGTCTTTCGCCGGCAATTCCTATAATAAGCCCGCGGCTTTCGGTAAGCTCAAGATAATCGGAATTTATCATAGAAACCAGCAACGCACGGTAATCCTCTCTGTCAAGCTCGGAAAGCGGAGGCAGTCCGAGAACCTTATCCGCAAGAGCCTTAGGAGTAAGCTCACCCTTTGATGCAATAATGCTAAGAGTCTGATGAAACGCAAGACTGAGCGGCATTTTCTTGAATGAGGGAGGCTCTATAAAGCGCTCCGAGGAATAAAGCTCGACTATGCCTATTCCGCGAAGAAGCTCCCAGGGTATTATTTCGTAAAGAGGCGCGTTCGGAAGCGGTGTTTCCTCTCTGAAGGTCATTATCATTTCGGGCGGTGTCCCTCGTCTGCCGGAGCGCCCGAGCCTTTGCAAAAAGCCGGAAACGGTATTTGCGGCACCCATCTGACAAACCCGCTCAAGTCTGCCTATGTCTATTCCCAGCTCAAGAGTGACGGTTGCGCAGGTAACGGCTGAGGTAATACTCTCATCCTTCATAACCGCCTCGGCTTCCTCCCGGAGCGACGCCGAAAGGTTACCGTGGTGAATATAGAAGTTGTCCGCGTCAGCACGTTTTTTCGCAATCTGCCTGAGCGTTGCGGTTACGTATTCGGTTTCCTCTCTGGAATTTGAGAAAACCAAAGCTTTTTTACCGTATACGCAATCGTATAAAAATTCGTATCCGGGGTCAAGCATAGCCCGACCGCCGCGTTCCTCGCGCGGAGCGGTTTTCAGCGAGGGAGATTTCGTCTGTACCTCGTCGGCATTCTGAATGTAAAAATGCTCGGCACCCAACCTCCAACGGAGCTTTTTATGCGGTGTCCTCGGTGACTCGGTTTCCCTGCCGCTGCCCGCACCCAGCCATTTTGCTGCGAGCTCTACGTCCCCAACCGTTGCGCTAAGACCTATTCTCCTCGGAGAATATCCAATAAGCTCGGAAATCCTTTTAAGCTGGCATATCACCTGATTTCCTCTGTCGGCGCCTATCATAGCGTGTATTTCGTCAATAACTATAAATTTGAGAGCTCCGAAAATTCTCGGTATGTCGTTGGCGCGGTTTATGAGCATCGACTCAAGCGATTCCGGAGTTATCTGCAAAATTCCGCTCGGATTTTTAAGGAGCTGCCCTTTGTGAGAGGCGCTTACGTCCCCGTGCCAATGAGTTACGGCAATTCCCGTCATATCGAGCAGCTCGTCGAGTCTTGAAAACTGGTCGTTGATGAGAGATTTCAGAGGCGCTATATACAAAACCGACACGGACTTTTCCCCATCGGGCAAAGAGGTAATCTCTGAAATTATCGGAAAGAACACCGCCTCGGTTTTGCCGGATGCAGTCGATGAGGAAAGTAAAAGATTCGAATCCGTATCGAATATAACTCTTGCCGCCTCAATCTGCACCTCGCGAAGCTCGCTCCAGCCGTGGCTATATATATATTCCTTTATGAAATCCGGGAAACGCGAAAATACTATATCCGCCTCGTTCATGAAAATCTCCTTAAATATCGATATCGAAAAGACCTATTTTGCCCGCCGAGCTATCATTGCTCACGGCATTCTCCTGCGGCTCATCAGAATCGGCAGGCGAGGAAAGTTTAAGCCTTGCGGTAAGCTGCTCAAAGCTTGCATCGGGATTTTCGTCAAGAATTGCAAGAAGCGTCAGGAAATCTCGGGTTATCTCTCGGGGAGTTATAAGCTCCTCTGCACCCGGGCGCGATTTTGATATCTTTATAAACTCGGCAATCTGCTCGTCGGAAATTCTCGGCTCGCTCTCGGTTTTCATCGAATAAAGCTTGCAAAGTCGCTTTGCAAGAGCCAAAAGCTCGTTACCCGATAAGACTCTGAGTCTTATAACCGGAGAAGATAGGCTTTGATAGCCGAGAGCCGAATATTTGGAATCGGCAAGACGGCTTTTGAGTGCCTCGTAGCTAAAGAGTCCTCTGCGAGTATCCTCAAGGAACTGCGGTGTTCCGCCAAAGAAGACTCCTAGATTTTTCGCCTTTCCCTGAAGGGTATCGTTAAAAATCGAAAGCAGCTTTTCGTAGTTTGCTTCTCTTGATATTCTGTTAGGTATTTTATAAAGGTTCACGCATTCGTCAATGAAAACCGCAAATCCGCTGTATCCTATAATCCTTGTAAAGTTTGCAAACAGCTTTATATAATTGTACCAGTTATCATCGTCCACGACCTCGCTTACTCTGAAGCCAAGAGCTGCGTTTGCCTCGGTCTTGTTGGCGAATTCTCCGCGTAAGAAGCGAAGACAGGCGGTTTTTCTCTCGGAATTATCCGAAAGCTCCGCGGCGTAATACTCACCAAGTACTCTTGCAAAATCGAATCCGCCCACGTCCGACTCCATTGCGGTAAGCACGGAAATTACCCTTGCTTTTATTTTTGAGGCAAACTCCGAATCCTCAGGCAAAACTCCCTCTGCAACGACAGAAGCCTTAAGCAAAGCGAGGTGGCGCGAGAGCACCGTCGGCAGCGCGTTTCCGTCCGGAGAAGCCTTACACGCAAGGTTTATCATAAGCTCCTTATAGGTTGCAAGACCGGCACCGTTACCGCCGGTAAGTCTTCTTTCGGGCGAGAGGTCGGCATCGGCACATATAAATCCGCGCTCAAGCGCTCTTCCGCGAATAAGCTGAATAAGAAAGCTCTTTCCGCTTCCGTATCTTCCTATAAGGAATCTGCAGGCTGAGCCTCCGTCGGCAATAGTATCAAGATTATCTAAAAGCGAATTAATTTCCTCGGCTCTGCCTATGGCAATGTAAGGCGCACCTATACGCGGCACGACTCCCGCAGAAAGCGAGGAGAGCAGCGTATTCAATATTCGCTTAGGTATTTTTAAATCGGTATTTTGGATATCCACTCTTTAATCTCCCCGTAATAGTCGTCAATCACCTTGTAATAGCTATCGGTCGGCTCCAGTATGACGTCACCGAAATTGTCTGAAAAGGCATCGTTTATTTTTTCAAATAGGCACCCGCCGTCAAGACCTGCTTCTTCCGCGTATGCCTTAGCAAAAGACTCTTTGCCCTCTGCAAGAAGCGAAAGAAAGCGTATTTCCTCAGCCGAAAGCCCCCAAACGTCAGCATTCCGTGTATCTTCAACCGGCTCTGCATCAAAATCAGGCTTTGCATTGAAGACGGCTTTCGTCTCCGGCACGGTTAGCTCTTCGGTGCTTTCGCATTCGCTCTCACCGTCGGTTAATCTAGCGGTAACACTCCACGAGGCGCGTTCTATTTCATCAGCATTTTCAAAGGAAAGCTCAGCATCGGGAGCATCGTAAAGCTTCTCGTATTCAGGCGTATTTTCCCTGATTTTCCGTATCCTTTTTTCCTCTTCAAAGGAGAAAAAGTAGGCTTCTAAAATAGCCCTGTATTCCTCCGGTAAATCCTTAACCGCGAGTCTGCTTTTCACTCCGAGAAGAGCACGGAGCTTGTTTTCGGTATATTTGAGTGCGGCTGTGGTTATAGCTCTGAGTCTGTCTGACGTTGCAATAGGATAATATTCTATTTCAAGCATAGATTTTACCGAATGCGAGCAAAGTGAGCCTGAAAATGCGTGTCTTTTCAGCCGTCTTGTTTCAAGCAATGTCATATCCGATGCCTTAAGCATATAAGAGAAGACGCGAGCCATAGCAGACTCAACGTGCCTGCGGTAATCGGCAGCAAAATCACCCGTCGCATATTTCGTTTTGCGCCAGTCGTAATCCGAGAGGTAGCCTATCATAGCGCTTACGGCACCGCCGCTTCCCTTTTCTATATCAGCAAGATAAAATTCCTTGAAATCCGCACTTACGGTTGCATCAAAGAGCATTCCTCCGAGCAGCTCGTAAGGACACGGAAGCTCGTACATAAGACAATAGTCCTGAATCCAAAGAGAAAACGATGCGTCAAGACGCGGAAGCTCCCGTCTGTATTCACGCCAAACACTGCAAAGCAGTCTGAGCCCGTCCTCACGGCTTATTTTGTCCGGAAGATTAAGAACCTCGTATGCGAAAAGGTAAATGTAAGAATAATCGCTTTTAAGATAATTTCCGCGGCGAAGCTGACCGCGCCAATAGAAATAATAACGCTTCTGCTCGGTATTCATTTGGGAATACTGCGGCTTGAATGAATAAAAAGGAACAAAATCGCATTTTGGCACATTATAGTCAAAGTAAATAAGCGCCCCCTTACGAAACGTGTCGTAAAAGTCGTACTTATCTATGCAAGGGATTATTTTAACAGACTGAATAAGTCTGTTTTTTTGTGGGAAATAGATTTTCTCGCGTCTTTCGCCAACGCTTGCGGTTGCGTATAAGCCAAAATTGATTTTTCGGTTTTCGGAGGAATTGTCATTCCCGTGGGATTCCAAAATTACCTCTGCCGACTTTGCCCTTGTCGAAAAAACGGAGGAGCTGCTTTTTTTAGCCGGAATAAGCTTTTCGATATCCCAGAAATCGTCTTTGCTCTTTTCGTTCTGCATTGCAACCCCTCCTTTTTGTATTATTTTATTTTAGCATATAAATCGTTATCTGTCAACAATTTAGGGACTGTTAAGTTAAAAATTTGAGGCTAAAAATTCGGAAACGTCCGGACCGCTTCATTATGCTTTTGCAAAAAATCTTCGTTCACCCCCCTGTGCACTCACCTTTTATATGGTAAAACGCAGAGGAGAAATCTGTTCTACCGAAATCGGAGATTCTTTTATGAAAAACTGTTATTAGCGCTATTGCTCACAATATGCCTTATTTTCTGCTTTATCGCCTGCGACAATTCAGAAAACTGCACTCATTCAGACACTGATGACAACGGAGTTTGCGACGTCTGCGCAGAAGCGTTTACCGACGGATGTGACAACCACCGCGATTCCGACGATAACGAAGAGTGCGATATCTGCGAAAAGCCGTACAGTGACGGCAGCGAAGATGCCACAAAGATAATTTTCATCGGCAATTCATATACTTATTACGGACAGACCGTATTTGAAAAAAGTCAAAAGGTTTTGACGCATAAGCACTATCTTACGGTACCGCAAAAAACAAAAACGAGAGCAGGGTTTTAAAAAACGGCAGACCCCGCTCTCATTTTTACAGTTAACGTAATTTTTCTGTCGGTAAACTCATTCAACCGACGTTACGGCAAAAGCCGTAATTCCCTGTTCCGAAAGTGCTCTTACCGCGCTCTGCGCCTCGGCATCGGTTTTGAATATGCCAAATACCGAAGGTCCGCTTCCGCTCATCATAGACGCTTCTGCGCCAAGATTAAGCATTTGAGCCTTTATCCATACAGCACGCGGGCAGCCCTCCAAAACCGCCGATTCAAATACGTTGTAAAGTCCTGCGCCAACCGACAAATCTCCCTTTAATCCCAAAATCAGCTTTTCGTATTTTCCGTCGGTATCCGTACCCAAGCCTCCTCCGAAATCACCGTACATATTATCAAGCGCAGCGTACGCCAGCGGTGTTGACACATGCTCCTCCGAGCCCGCAATAACAAGGCTCAGCGCAAGCTTACTTTGGATTTTCGTAATTTTCTCGCCTCTGCCAAGGCAGAGCGCTGTTCCTCCGATTACGCAAAACGGAACGTCGCTTCCTATTTCTGCACCTATTTCAGCAAGACGCAGCTCGGAGAAGGGATAGCCGTTAAGCCTGTTGAGTGCTCTGAGAGTTGCCGCGGCATCAGAGGAGCCGCCGCCCAGTCCTGCTGCCATGGGAATATTCTTGACAAGATTTATATGCACCTCAGCGGTTTTGCCGTAGTGAGCATAAAACGCTTTTGCCGCCTTAACGACGAGGTTTTTCTCACCAAGCGGACAAAGACTCTCAGCCGCAGCGTTTCCTGCCTCAAATTCTATACTGAGGCTATCGGAAGGTGTTTCCGTAACGGTAAGCAAGTCCTTAAGCGTTACAGCGTGCATAACGCTTTTTATATCGTGAAATCCGTCGTCGCGCTTTGACGTGACGTCTAAAAACAGATTTATTTTCGCAAATGCCGCCTCTGCCGTCTTACCCATAAGCAGCCCCCTTTTTCTCATTTCAATTCATTATACACCCTATATGCAAAAAAATCAAGAATTTTGCATTTTAAAGAGCAGTTACGGCATCTATATTATATTAAATAAAATTATTTTCAAAAATTACTTGACATTTGATTCCGTTTATGGTAAAATACTGAATCGGTCCGGGTATAAGTTTATCCGGCTCCTTGCCGCAAAGTGCGGCCTTAATGACCAGAAGGAGGTAAAACAAAATGGAAAAGAAGATTTGTTCTTACGAAACACTCTTTGTTCTCAGCGGAAATCTTGCAGAAGACGGATACGCTGCGCTCAAGGATAAGTTCGTAGCACTCATCGGTGACAACGCAAGCGACGTTGCCGTTAACGAGTGGGGTAAGCGCAGACTTGCATATCCTATCAACTACATCACTGAAGGATACTATGTTCTCGTTACCTTTAAGAGCGAGCCCAGCTTCCCCCGCGAGCTTGAGCGTGTGCTTGGCATCACCGAGGGCGTACTTCGCTACATGACCGTTGCGAAGGAAGTTGAGGCAGCTTCGGCAGCAGTTGCCGAGGAAGTTTCCGTTTCTGAGGCTGAAGCCGAAGTAACTGAAGCGTAATTTAAAATTGGAGGCTAAAAATGGCAAGTTTCAATAAGGTAATTCTTATCGGCAATATGACAGCCGATCCCGAGCTTAAGCAGACGACAGGCGGCATCTCCGTATGCAGCTTCTCTATTGCTATCAATCGCCGTTTTGCTAAGGCGGAGCAGAATCAGCAGACCGTTGACTTCATTAACGTAGTTACCTGGCGTCAGAGCGCTGAATTTGTCAGCCGTTATTTCAAAAAGGGCAATCCTATCCTCGTTTGCGGTCAGCTTCAGACTAGAAGCTGGACGGACAACCAGGGTCAGAAGAGATATGCTACCGAGGTAGTTGCCGACGAGGTTTCCTTCGTTGGTTCTGCTAACCAGGCAGGCGCTCAGGGCGCAGCAGGAGCAGCATATACCCCCGACGCTTACGGAGCTCCCACCTTTAACAGCGCATCCGGCGCAGGATTTGAAGAACTTCCCAACGACGGCGACCTTCCCTTCTGATAGAAGGCTCGCGTCCTCTCCTTGCGAGACTCACTGCTAAGGAGAGTATTATAGAATTTGTGAGTCGGAAAGGTTATGGACTATCTAATGGATAGAAACGATACTCAGCGTCCTTCGTTCCGCCCTATGCACAGAAGAAAGAAGGTTTGCATCTTCTGCCAGGACAAAGTGAACGAGATTGATTATAAGGATATTGCTAAGCTCAGAAAGTTCATTTCCGAGCGTGCAAAGATTCTCCCCAGACGTGTTTCCGGCACTTGCGCTCTTCACCAGAGACAGCTTACTATAGCTATCAAGAGAGCACGCCAGATGGCACTTCTTCCCTACGTTTCCAACTAAGAAACGTCTATTGTTATAAGACAGCCCGAGTTTAGACCGAAAGTACAAAATCTTTCGACCTCGGACGACGCTCTTATACGTAGGAACAGACAATTAAAAACAATAAGACACTCTGTATTTTGCAGGGTGTCTTTTTTATAGTATCGATGAATTATACCGTTAGGCAAGAGGGAATAATCCGAACCCGTTTTAGGGATGCTGATTTTAGACAAAGCTTCGGTAAAAATCCTTATAATATACT
>JAZNDN010000106.1:0-6034 GCA_045588085.1 Eubacteriales bacterium | reverse complement strand
TAGTTTTCAATATCTTATTCTTCGTCTATAACTTCCACAATATCTTCTATATTGCATTCTAAAACCTTACAGATTTTAGCCAAAATTTCGGTGTTTACGTGTTCGTTTTTACCGAGTTTTGCAAGCGCAGTAGTAGTCATACCCGTAGCAATACGAAGGTCTTTTTTCTTTATATCCTTATCAATTAAAAGTTTCCATAGCTTTTTATAGCTGACAGCCATTTTATAGCACCATCCTTAATAAAAAATCGATTTTAATCATTATACCACACCCATCTATATTTTTCAACTAAAAATCTAAAATTTAGATTATAAATCGCAAAAAAAGAACTTAGATGCAAATCTAAGCTCTTTTTTATGGCCTCCCCGGCGAGAATCGAACTCACAACAGAAACTTAGGAGGTTCCCGTTATATCCATTTAACTACAGGGAGATTTTTTGTGTTTTTAAAGTTATTTTACGATACAAAATATACCGATTTTATGCCACAATACTGCACGTTTTGAACGCAAAACACAATATATTGTAATGCATAGGCTACACTATACTGTATTTAGGGATATAGCAAACCCTTAGGAGGGGTTTATTATATCCATTTAACTATGCAGGCATATTTAGTTTATCGCTGCGCGAGTGCAACGGTGAGGCTCGTTTTTTGCGGTGAGCTTTCGGCGCTGATTTCGCGTGCTTATATATTTTATCATATAGTTTGCACTTTTTCAAGGCTTTTGGCAAAAAATGAGGCAAGCGAAAATGGGAAAATTTAAAAGCGCGGCTTCATATCTTTTCCCGCAGTGCATATATTAATAAAAAGCAACGGATGGTTGCTTGACTATTTGCGTCAAGTGTATTACAATAGTCGTAAGAAAATCGATTTTCAAAAACTACGGAGGAGGTGCTACTATTGATTGACTTTGTAAAAGTGGGACAGCGGATTGCCGAACAACGCAAAATTAAAGGCTTAAGTCAGGGTGAGCTTGCAGAAAAGCTTTTCGTTACCCGACAGGCGCTGTCAAAGTGGGAGAACGGACTTGCAATCCCTTCGATTGACACAATCTGCGAAATCAGCAAAATTTTCTCGGTATCAATTGAGCGCCTGCTTGGTCTTTTCGAGCCTGCCGAAGAGCTTGAAATTGACGAAAATGACATTTTCAAAGGACATGACAGAAGCTACATAGTAAACGCAATAGCGAACGGTCAGGTAAAGGTCAGTATTCCCGACGTGTTATACCTTATGTCACCCGCAGAGCGTATGCTGATATTGAAGCACGTCAGAGATGGAATAATAGAACCGCCCATACGTGAGCTATGGGTAAAGCTGACACCGGCTGAACAAAAATTTCTTGGAGGAACCCAGTATGATATTTAAAAAGGTAGTTATAGACGGAAAAGAATATTACAAAAGAGTTGATGACAAGCAAAGCGAGATAAAGGTAGAGGAAAACGAGGAGCTTGTTGACGGTGAAATAGCCGAAGCGTCCGAAGAGCAGAGCCGAGATTTTAAGCGTGACGCTCAGGAATTCTTTGAAAAGGTTGGCGAGGGCGCGAAAGCGGTAGGCGGAAAGATTATCACCGCTACCAAGGATATCGGTACAAAGATTGCCGACGGAGCAAAGGACCTCGGCAAAAAAATCAAGGACGGAACCGAAAGCCTTTTCAAAAGAGATAAAAGCACCGACCCCGAATCCACCGAAGCAAAGCTTCTTAAGCTTTTGCCGTATATGAATAAAGAGGAAACCGGTGAAATTTTCGAAAAAATCCTTGCAAGCGACAAAACCGTAGCCTCGCTTGATATAGTGACTATTATGCCGTTTATCTCATCGGAAAATTGCGACAGACTCTTCCTTCGCTGCATTGAGCTCGGAAACTCGGAATACGATATAGCAAAAGCAATCCCTTACGTCAGCGAATCCTGCCTTTCAAGGATAGTTTCGGGTTATATTGAGGGGGCGTATCCAAGCCTTAATATTGACACGCTCTACCCTTTCTTACCCGATAAAGAGATAAAACGCATATTTTATCACATACTGTCCGCAGAGAATTGATGCAGACAAATCAAAAAACGACAGACAAAAACAGCATAAAATCGAAATGCACCTCAAAGCACTGCATAGAGTGGGGGTGCATTTCAATTTTGCTTGCAGGTCGTTTTTTGTTTTGAAGTTTCGGCATTTGCGTATATTTTTCTTTCGTTTCAGAGCTACAAATCGCTTCTATACAGCTTGTTTTCACCGATAATAATAGCCATTGGTGCGTTTTCCGTACTAACAGTTCGTTCTAATTTGAGCATTTGCAATCTATAATACTAGTGTGGAAATAGGACTAACAGTACGGGAGGCGGTACGGTGAATAAGCTTAATATGGGTGATAGAATAAAAGAATCCCGCAAAAAGAAAATGCTTACTCAGGAGCAATTGGCGGAGCGCTTGGATATAAGCGTTGAATTTATCGGGCAAATTGAGCGCGGACTTAAGCTGCCGAGTATGCAGGTGTTTATAAAGCTTATAGAAGCTCTGGACGTATCCGCGGATTATCTTCTGCGTGACTACGTTTCAACAGGACAGCTTTTGGGAGATAACGAGATAGGCCGCAAAATAGCAAAGCTTCAGCCGAAGCAACGTATCGCGCTGGAAGCATTGATAGACACTTATATACAGTATCTCAATTGAAGTTAGGTTAGCCATATTTAAGAAAATTTTGGCGAAGAGTAGGGAGAAATGCATCTTTTAAAGCTGCTTCGCACCTTACGGCGAATAAATTTCTTGCAGATTTTGTTGTAATGAGCCGCAGTTAAGTATGACTTAACAAGGATTAGTACGACGAAAGATGCTGAAATTTATCGTCGCAAGGCTTATTGGTTCGATTCTCTTACGGCTAAGCAAGAGGAAATAATCCGAACCCGTTTCAGAGATGCTGATAAAACGACAAGGTAGGAGTGCCGGTGACGCGCTCCTGCTTTTTTTATTTTATAGCACGCTTCGAGCAATTTCGACAGACAAAAGGTGATATAAGACATTAAAAACGTCTTTCGGCTTTTGCGTATATTTTTCCACCGTTTTCAAAGAATAATAATAAAAAACGGAAGGAGAAAAGGCTATGTCCGAAAAGAAGAAAAATACTAACGTACAAGAAAAGCTTATGAAGGGAAGATTTAACGGTGACCCATCTGAAATGAGAAAAGCACCGGGGTATACCGGTGCTGTTCCGGGCGTAAATACGCCGACGATAGATTTACCTGCATTCAATCCGCCTGTGCCTAACCGAGCTTGGACGGAAATGAAGAAGGGCAAGGATATAGAATCGCTGAGCGAGGAAGAAAGACGCGATTTATATATTGGTCACGATAACATTATCTAAAATAAAGATTATCGTAAGAGTTGAGGTCGTGCACCGTTTTTTAGAGTGTTCCGGCGTCAACTCTTTCATATTCAGAGCTGCAATTCTGCATAACTTGCTCGGCAAAATCGGTTCTGTAATAGTAAGGTATGCAGTGTCGGAAATCGGCACTGTTGATAATACGTATACAGCGGCGCGGTGATAATTGCTTAAAGGAAGCAAAGGCTTCGCAATACCGCTATTATCGCGAAGAGCGATAGCATCGAAAGCACGCTGCTCCAAACAACGAGCTGACCTGCATACTGCTCGTCACCGCCCATTTCCCGCACCATAATGACACTGGAAACGGCAACCGGTGAGCCGAAGAATGCGACGAGCATCGGCATTTCTGCGGTGGTAAGTCCGAGCTGGGTGCGAAGAAGAATCGCGCCTCCGATTGCCGCACAGGGTATGAGGACAAGACGCATAAGCACGCCTGCCGAAATTTTGGCAAGAAGCTCCTTGGAGAAGCTGAAATTAAGGCTGGCACCAAGGCAAATCAGCATAACCGGAGAGGCAACCGCTGAAAGATTTTTGATTGCCGTATATATGGGGGTGAGCTGATTCTGAATCGTGAATACCGGAACACCGTTCTCTTCGGGAATGAGGTAGCGTATTGCTACGCATACGATACCGCAAACGACACCGATAATAAGGGGGTTGGTTACGAGGGATTTCAAAATCTGCTTAAGGCGTCCGCCCTCTGACTCGCTTTTTCCATAGAGTGTCAGGATAAGAACTGCGCTGATATTAAATAGCGGAATTCCGATGCTGGTTGCAAGCGAAGCTATGGGTGCCGCGGCTGCACCGCCAAGCGATATTGCAAGCGGAAGCCCCATTATTGCCTGATTCGACCTGAAAGATGCCTGCACGAACGCGCCTTTCTGACGGCTGTCCTTGATAAGAAGTGCTGCGAGTGCGGCACCTAGCAAAATAGAGAGCGGAATCCATGCTATAGCATATCCAAGAACACGCCAATTAAGCTCACCGAGCTTCCCTATTCCGTACACGTTATAAAAGAGCTGAATGGGCAAAAGCACGCGGTAGCAGAAATTATTAAGCTCCGAGAAAAATTTACCGGACCACTTACCGCACCTTTTAAGAAAATAACCGAGCGCGATAAGCAACAGAAGCGGTACTACCGCATTAAAGGAATATGTTAAAGTTTCCACGAATGAATCTCCGTTTTTGGCAGAGTTGATGCCATTCCCTGCCCGATTTTAGTGTATTTTAATTATTTACGAGAGCGAGTCTATATAATTAAGCATCATTCTCATGCCTTGAATATATCCGTGTTCGTAGGCTCTGGCGGTATGTCCCCACCTCGTATCACCGGTTATAAACGGAACGTGGTCGTCCATAATAATTCCGTTATAGCCTGCGCGTTTTAGCGCCATAAGTACCTTCGCCGGATTGAATCTGCCGTCACCGAGGAAGCACTCGTTGAAGCAGTCGATAGTTCCCTGAACGTCACGCAGATGAACCATAGAAACCTTCCCGCGCGGAACGAAGGTGTTTATCATATCCATAACCGCCTCCTCGCCTCCAAGCTGCGAGAAGCAGCCTATACAAAGATTGAGTCCCCAAGCATCGCTGTTTGTAATGGCATCTGCCTTGAGGTAATCCTCTTTGCTTATAAATATACGCTCTGCACCTGCGATTTCTCTTATCGGAGGGTCCGAGGGGTGAGTAACAAGCCTGACGCCCGCTTTTTCCGCTTCCGGAATAACAGCGTTCATAAAATAGGTAAAATTATCCCAAAGCTTTTCTGCGCGGAAGCTCTCACCGTCCGGCAGCTCAAGCTTATGGAGCGCTGCGCTCTTGGTAGCGTTAGCAACCTTACCTATAAGAGCGCGGTCAAAGCCGGTTACCTGTGCTTCACCTCTGTATGCAACGGTAGACGATGTACGCCATACCCAAGTGGGACAGAAATGGTGACCCAGCACCGGAATACCGACCTCTCCCATATTTCTGATTATCGTTATGTAGTTTTCAATCTGCTCGTCGCGCCCCGGCGCTCCGAGCATTATTTTGTCGTAAAAGCGAACCGGAACGTTCTCTATCATCTCAAGCTTAAGCTCAAAGCGCTCGGCATATTCCTTAAGCCATCTGAGCGAGCGTACGCTCCAGGTTTTCTCCTCTGCAGTTGCAAGAGGCGGTGTATTGAAATGTATGCCGTCCGCACCCAGTTGACGCGCCATCAGCATAGCATCGTCGTTAAACTCCTTAAGAGCTCCAAATACTATTCTCATATTTTTTTCCTTTACTTATATGTTTTTCAATTTTTTTGCGTTCTGCGCACGGCATTAAGGATTTTTCAGCGAGCGGATTGTTATGGGAACAAGGCTAATTTCTCTGCAATATATGTATATTCGAAAATTCCAACACAGTGCCCGTAAGAATACGCCCTAAAACCTTTACCATGCTCTTAACTGCAATACTATATCAAGGATTTTTCAGCGAGCGGATTGTTATGGGAACAAGGCTAATTTGTCTGCTATATACGAATATTGCGAAAATTCCAACGCAGTGCCCGTAAGAATACGCCCTAAAACCTTTGTCATGCTCTTAACTGCAATACTATATCAAGGATTTTTCAGCCGGCGGATTGTTATGGGAACAAGGCTAATTTCTCTGCAATATACGAATATTGCGAAAAT
>JAZNDN010000105.1:0-13320 GCA_045588085.1 Eubacteriales bacterium | reverse complement strand
TTTCCGCTTCCGGTAACACCGTGAAGAAGGGCGCATTTCGGCTCGGTATCGTAATAAAGCTCACTGAGCTTCTCGAATACCTCGCTCTGCTGACGGCTGAGAATTATCTCACTGCGCTCGCCAACTCCGGCATACGCCTCGTACGGATTTCTGATGCGCTCCGATTCCGAGATGCTTATTATTCCCTTATCGCGCAATGCGGTAATATGCGCCGGCGTAACTCCCGGAAGCTGACGCACGAGCTCGCGGTCTGCCTCTCGGACATCGGCAAGATATCGGATGACCGCACGCTGCCCCTCGCTGCGAATGCTGCTCTTTGCTCCCGCAAGAACAAGCGAGAGTGCCGCCTCACGCTCAATTTCAAGCTTTATCGTTTGCCTTGTACTGATATTGAGCTTTTGCGCAAGCGCTCCCGGCGGAAGAATACATCTTACGGCTTCACCGAGGGTACAGAGCGTATGCTCTCTTAAAAACAAGCATAGCCCGAGCATTCTGTCACTCAGGGCAAATTGCTCGCTCAGAACAGAATTCACGGGCTTAAGATTTTTGCCCTCCGTCTCATTTTTTGTCATAGTGACTACCGCTAAGCGCAGACGGTTGGCATTGCCGAAAGGAACTCTGACTATCGAGCCGCGGCAGACATTCTGCTCGCAGGTGTAGTCGAAGGGTCTGTCAAGCTGATACGGCGCGTCCAAAAGATATACCTCGCAGAACACCGTATCACCTCCCTTTCGTTATAGTTTTGCGGATTTTATCCGAGCTAAGTCAGTTTTCCTCGGGGTGCTCCATGCGGAATCTGCCGCCCTCAAGCTTTGCAATAGCAATCTTAACTGCCTTCTGGTCCTTGTACTCGGGGTCGATGAGAGCAGAAAGAGGCTTGTCGGTCTCTCTGTTGTCAATCTTCTTCTGAGCCTCAGCTCTCATGGCAACGTATTCGTCGGTCACGATGCGTGCGCACTTTGCAACGCCGATAACCAGCTCGTAGCGGTTGAACTCACCTTTGGTGAGCTGCTGAATAGTAGGGTAAATCATTTTATATCTCACTTTCTGTTTTATTCCAAATCAATCCGCAGAGATATCTGCGGTAACTGCCGGCAGAGGCGTTTATTCCTCCTCTGTCTGCTCCTCGGCACCGTCGTCTGAAACGTCGCTTGCCAGGCGGTTAGTTATGGTCTCTGCCTGAATTGCAGAGAGAATAACGTGCTCGGAATCGGTGATTATAACCGACCTCGTTCTTCTTCCGCAGGAGACGTCGATAACTCTGTTATCGTCCTTAGCATCCTGAACCAGTCTTTTTATCGGAGCTGAATCAGGGCTCGCTATGGCTACTATTCTGCCTGCCGAAACCATGTTTCCAAAGCCTATGTTGATAAATTTCATCGCGACACCTCTTACTCTATATTCTGAACCTGCTCACGAATTTTCTCAAGCTCGTTTTTAATCTCAACCACTATTCTTGCGATAGCGGCATTGTTGCATTTCGAGCCTACGGTATTCGTTTCGCGGTTCATTTCCTGCATAAGATAGTCAAGTCTTTTACCCGAGGGCTCATCTGCGGCGATTATATCGTAAAATGCGCCGAAATGCGCTCTGAGCCTTACAAGCTCCTCGTCGATGGCTATTTTATCAGCCCAAATCGCACACTCGGTGAGCAGACGGTTTTCGTCAACGGCTACGGAATTATCCGCGAGAATTTTGCGCAGCCTTGCCTCAAGCTTATCGCGGTATCCGGTTTTATCCTGCTCGGATATGCTCTCTATTTTTTCGGCAAAGCCTCTGACGCGCTCAAGCTTCTCCGTTATATCAGCCTCGGTCTTTCTGCCCTCCTCGGTGCGCATCGCGTCAAATCCGACTATGGCAAGGTCGAGAACCTCGCGTACTCTTTCCCACTCGTTCTCCATATCCTGCTCGGTGGTTTCAGCTCTGAAAACCTCGGGGTTTTTGGCAACTGCCATAACCGAAATATCGTCTGCAAGACCGAACTCATCTCTGAGCGAGCGCAGAACCGAAATATACTTTTCGGTATACTCCCGGTCAATGTTTATGGAGCTTACCTCTGAGCTGTGATTTTCGACGTTAAGATAGACGTCAACCTTTGCGCGAGATACTGCGTTCTTCTGAACGTAGCTCCTTATCTTCTCTTCAAGGAACGAGTAGCTCCTCGGAAGTCTTACGGAGCAATCGAAAAACCTGGAATTGACGCTTCGCATCTCGAGAGTCAGCGCCTTATCCTCTGCATCAACTCTGGCTCTTCCGAAGCCGGTCATACTTTTAATCATAGAAATCAACCTCTGGTTTTTTTCTTGTTAAGGCTCTTTATTTCAGCCATGAAGGAATCAATATCCGCAAACTCGCGGTATACACTCGCAAAGCGTATGTAAGAAACTATGTCAACCTCGCGAAGCCTTGCCAGAACCATCTCGCCGATATCACTGGACTTTATCTCAACGGCAATGGAATTCTGAAGCTCAAGCTCAACGGCGGCGGCAATTTCAGCGGCGTTGACCGGTCTTTTCTGACAAGCTCGCTCAATTCCCATAGTGAGCTTATGCTTATCGAAAAACTCATGCTTTCCGTTGCGCTTGACGACGGTAATCGGAACGGTATCAACTACCTCGTAGGTCGTAAATCTCTTGCCGCAATGCGGACATTCTCTGCGGCGCTTGACGCTGGAGCCATCTTCAACGGGTCGTGAATCGAGAACTCTCGAATCGGTTAAAAAGCAAGCAGGACATTTCATATTTTTTCTCCATTCCGTTGCGGCTGAGCCACGCCAAATAAAATACTTTACGCGTAATTATAACACATATGCGGCAAAAAGTAAATACTTTTTTAAAATTTTTACACCCCTCGGTGTATGCGCAATGCCAAAGCACCGAAAAAAAGCAGGCAAACAAAGGAGCCTTTTGCGCGATGCAAAAGGCTCCCCAAGGGCGATATTTGTAAACTAAAGTTTTGTTTTTTGAGGTTCAAGCCTCACCCGTGTCGTTTTTCTTCTTTCTCGCAAAGAAGCTCTTAACCTTTTCTGCGAAGCGGTCAAGTGCAGGAATTTCGAGCTTTGAGAAGAAGCTGAAGCTGAGAGGCCATACACAGCCTGCAAAGGCAACGACGACGAAATATCTGAGAATTCTCTCGTAGTACACGCCGAGCCAGCCGACAAGCGCGAGCTTGAGCAGCTCCTTGATAAGAATTACGAGAGCTATACCGAATACGAGCTTCATTATCTGAGAGTACCATTTAGCCTCGGTCTTAAAGCGGATAAACTTACTGTCAAGGATATAAGTAAGCACAAATCCTGCGGCACAGCCGAGAAGCATACAGGCATTTTGGAGTCCGCTTTCAAAATTGACGTCTGTTGGGTTCTTGCCGTAAGCAATTCTGGCGTAGACGAAGAATCCTACAGCGCAGGCACAAAGTCCCAAAAGGATATAAGGCATTACCTTTTTAAAGCGCTTCTTGCTGGAAAAAACAGGCTCAAGCAAAAGAAGAATTATAATTCCGATACCCACGGAAGCCAACACGTCCCAGGGGGTATGTACGCCAAGATACATTCTGGAGAAGGAAACGAGTGCCGCTATTGCTATCGCGGTTATGAAAAGCCACCGCTTGCGCGCGGTGAGCGCTATTGCACCGAAGGTTCCGACTGCCATTTGGGTATGCCCTGAAGGGAACGAGTATCCCGAGGCACCCTCCCTTGCGCTTTCGACTATGGTAAAGCGTCTGTCCTGAATCCATGGGCGCGGGATTTTGAATAAAAGCTTCAGTGTCTGATTTATCATCATACCGAAGAAGCCTGTGGTCATAATATAGTAACCGCTTCTCTTATTTACACACCAGAAAATAAGAATTGCTACGACGAGAAACGCCGTTTCTTCACCAAGATGAGTTATAGCCGAGAAGAGAAAATCGCATACGGGATTTCTCAACCCTTCAAGAAAACGCAAGAATTTCATAACTGCTCCGTTCCGCAGGCTAAGACGCATACGTCGCGTCGCGCCGCATTTGATAGAGGTATTTTATCATATCCCAAAGAAATTGTCAACTCCCGCGTCGCATTTATCCGACTGACGAGCGAATATACACCGAAATATACTTATGAAAAATATCTGTGTAAAATTTCGGTATCCAAAAAGAATATTTTCGGTTTACTCCGCAAATCTTCTGTATTATAATGTAACCATAAGAATATTTATGCTTGAGGTGATTATAAGTTGAAATCGTACGTACGTCACAGAATTATAAACGCCATAGACGTCAAGGAGCTGGTAACGCTCGAATATCTTGATTTTGAGGGCAAGTACGCCGATTATTCCGAGAAGCACGATTTCTGCGAGCTTTGCTACGTCGAGAACGGAGAAATAACGCTTACGCTGGAGGATTCGGAAATCAGGCTCGGGGCATCGGATATGATTCTCATAGCTCCGAACACGAGGCATACCTACAAATCCGAGTCGGGAAACTCTAACAAGGCTCTGGTGGTTTGCTTTGTTTGCCAATCGCATTCGCTCAAGCACGTTTTCGGCGCACCGATAACGGCAGGCTCAGATGAAAAATATATTCTCGGCAGGATTGCCGACGAATTTTGCGGTACTTTCTTTATCGAGAACGAGCTACCCGTAACGCGCCCCGATTCAAATTTCGGCGGTCAGCAGGCTGTTATTCTCAATCTTGAATATTTGATTATAAGGCTGCTGAGACAGCGGCTTAAAGACAAAAAATCCGAGCTTGTACTGCTTGACGGTGAGAATTTCTACCGTGACTTTACGGAAATTGTCGCAGGCTATTTGAAAAACAATCTCTCACGCAGAATAACGCTTGACGAAATTTGCTCAAAATTCAACTATTCCCGCTCCTTCATCTGCAGGATTTTCAAGGAGCAAACGGGCGAGGCTCTCATGTGTTATCTCAACCGTCTGAGATGCGAGGAGGCAGGCTCGCTTCTTTGTGCCACCTCAATGACGGTGGGAGAAATTTCGGAGGCGGTCGGATTTTCGGAGGCAAAATATTTCGGTGCCGCCTTTAAAAAGCAAACGGGACTCTCCCCCACGGAATACAGATTAAAAATGAAGGCAGGTGATAAGCCGTGATACAAACCGTACTTGGTGAAATAAGCGAGGATAAGCTCGGTGTATGCTCCTCTCACGAGCATATATTCATTGATATGCGAGGCTGCGTTGATATAACGGGCAACGAGCCTGAATGCTTTTACGGCAAAATAAGCGCAGAAAATCGTGCCGAGGTATTTTCCGACCCCTACGCCATTCTTGACAACGCGCTTCTTGAGGGAATAGACGATGCCGTGTACGAGCTTTCCGACTTCAAGAAAAACGGCGGTGATACCGTGATTGACTGCACACCCGACGAGATAGGCAGAAACCCTCTTGCTTTGAAAACCGTTTCCGAGCGCAGTGGTGTAAATATCATTCTCGGCTGCGGTCACTATTATCACAAGGCTCACGCTCCGTACGTTAAGGATGCAACTGTCAATGAGCTTGCGCTGGAAATGATAAACGATATAACCGTCGGTATAGCAAACACCGGCATCAAGGCGGGCATAATCGGAGAGATAGGCACGAGTGCCGTAATAACGGAAGACGAGCAAAAGGTTCTCGTTGCTGCGGGAATTGCGGGTGCAGAAACGAAAAAGGCTATACACGTACACACAGACCTATATACTGAAAACGGTATGGAAATAATAAAAATTCTGACCGGTGAGGGCGTCGCCCCTGAGAAAATATGCATAGACCATATAGACGTCTTGCTTCGGCCGGACTACGTACGCACGTTGCTTGATGCCGGTGTTTACGTTGAGTTCGACAACTTCGGCAAGGAATTTTACGTATCGCGAGAACGGAGATTTGCTTACGACCTTGAGCGCATAGAAATGATGAAGCTGCTCATAGACGAGGGGTACGGAAAAAGGATTCTGGTTTGCAACGATATATGCCTTAAGAGCATGTGGCTCAAATACGGTGGACTTGGCTATTCGCACATTCTGAGAACGGTACGTAAAATGGCTACGGACTACGGTATCGGTGAGGAGCTATACAAATCTATACTTACGGAAAACGTGAGAAATTTCTTAGCGTGATTTAAATACAAAATAAAAACTAAAGTCACAATCAGCCGATTTGATATGATAAAACGGGAAGCATTGCTGCGGTAACGGTTTATAATTACGCGCACTTTCCTTTTAAAGAATACGTCTGCTGAATCTGTGTCAGAAAAGGAGAAAAACATGAATTACCCCAGAATTCCAGCGAGTGAATACACCGCCAGAATCGCAAATCTCAGAGCGAGAATGGCTAAGGACGGAATAGACCTCGTCGTAGGCTTTTCCAACCTTCTTGAAATTGGTATCGTACGTTATTACTGCGGATTTGCGCCGGTCAACGAAAGCTCGGCAATAGTTATTGCCGCAGAGGGCGAAACCGTCGTTTGCAGCGGACAGGCGTCCTACGACTACTGTCAGGTTCAGAATCTTCTACCCGAGAGCAGAATAGCAATTTTGCCCGAAATCGGCGAGGTAAGCGGCTTTGAATACGACACGGAGGGCCAGCTTGACTTTGAGGAGCTGTTCTCCGAGATTAAGGCTGAGCACCCCTACGTTAAGCGTATCGGCTTTATCGGACGCCTTATTTTCCCCTCGATAATAATGGCAAAGCTTAAAAAGGTATTTTCCGACGCTCAAATCGTTGACTACGACGACGCTCATTACGACCAGAGAATAATCAAGAGTGCAGCTGAGATTGAGGTATTGAAAACCAACTGGCAGATGGCAAGCGAAACGTTCGAAAACGTCGTTCCGAAAATTCAGGTGGGCATGACGGAAAGACATATTGAAGGCATGTTCGAAGCAGAAATGATGAGTCTTGGTGCAGAAAGCTACGTTCAGTCCTTTGCTCCCATGGTAGCGACGGGTCCCTCCAACTCATATATCAGCATGTGCCGTAATACCTTAAGACAGATTAAGGAAAGCGAAATAATAAATCTTGCCGCAGGCGTCAGCTACGAGGGGTACAACGGAATAGTATGCTCTCCTTTGGTTCTCGGACCTATTCCTCAAAAAATAAAGGATGCGGTCATGTGCGCCTACGATGCACTCAACTACGCCTCCGAGAAGATGAAGGCGGGCACACCGTGCGACGTCGTTCTCAACGCTTACACAGAATATCTGACCAAATACGGATACATAGACTACTGCCCTTACGGAAGCCTTCACAGCACCGGCATGCTTGAATGCGAGGCACCCACCTTTACGGTTGCAAACCGCCGCGTCATTGAAGAAAACATGGCTATCTGCATAGATGCATATTTCAAGGGTATGGAGTGGGGCTCGTTCAGAATAGAGGACTGCTATCTCATAACCTCAGAGGGTGCGAAGCGCATGACGACCTACAACGACATGGCAATCCCCAAAATATTCAAGTAAGAGGTGCGAGATGGAAAAAGGAAAAAGAAACTGGGTATTTTGCGACGGTTATCTTCCGCCGCACGGTGACAACCCCGATTTCGAGGGTCACGAGGCCCTTATGATAACAAATCTTAACAAAGAGGATGCCGAGATAGAGCTTACCTTTATATTTGAGGACAAAGAACCCGTAGGTGATATCCGTGTCAAGCTCTGCGGCATGAGAACCACCTGCATACGTCTTGACAAGCCGCTCGGAGATGCAAAATTCACCCTCGGTGAATCGGTTCAGTACACCGTGTGGGTCAAGAGCGACATTCCGGTTTGTGCCTGCTTCGGCAGACTTGACGTACGCCAGACGAACATGGCGTATTACAGCGTTGAGGGTTATTCATTCTGATACGGCACCGAAGTAAGACTTAAAACCGCGCACGCGTTGCGCGCTGGAGGAAACGAAATGAAAAACGGAAAGGTTATTATATGGTCCAGCCTTCTTGGCTTTAACAAGGACGATGCAGACCGGGGAGTAGAGCGTTTCACAAAGCAGACCGGATTTCTGCCGGATGCGGTTATGGCGCTTCTGCACCACAGCGATATCTTTAATCTGCACACGGGTATGGGTGAGGAGAAGATACTTTCCCCTGCGAACTGCTCCTACTACGGAATTCCGAGAACTGCGGAAAGAGAAAGACAGCCTTGGACGAACTACGACCTCAGAGCTCTTGCCGAAAATCTTGAAAAGGCAGGCTCAGGACTCTACGCGAGCATATTCGGTGCAACTATGAACAACGCCTTTCACCGTGAGTGGATAACCGACCACCCCGAGATAAAGCGACACGGTCGCGGCGGTGCGGATGCTGCATACGGAATTTTTCCGCTCAAACGCTTTGCAGACGGAAGCTATTACGAGGATTTCTTTATTGATAAGGTATGCCGGGCGCTTCTGGACTACGGCTTCAAGGGGATACATCTTGCCGACGGCTTCTGCCCACCGGCAGGCGGTATGCTTCACAGCATGGAGTTCTCCACCGACTTTGTTGAGCAGTTTCTCGATTATTCAAAAGCCAATCTGCCCGAAAAGCTTATGCAAAGGCTCGGTGAAGACACAGCCGATGCCGAGGGGGAGCGTGCCGACTGGATTTGGAGCAATCTGCGTGCTGAGTGGGTAGAGTTTAACGCTTGGCGCTGGGAGGTATTCTTCAAAAAGCTTTGCACTGCCGTTCACGCAATCGGCAAGGAGGTGTGGGTACTCGGAATGTACTGCACCGACCCGTTCGAAACACTTTACTGTATAGGAATTGACCTTAAGCGTATCCTGCTCGCGGGCGTGGATTGCATTACGGCAAATATTCTTCCGACAAGCTGCTACGTTCTCGGAAAGGACGAGGGCAAGGAGCAGCGCAAGTATTATTTCCATCGCTATATGGCAATCGCACCGACCACGGCGGCATATCTGCCTAAGGGACATATGGTGACTATGCTGGGACTCCAAGACCCAACGGAAGAATGGAGCGTTATGCATCATCTTCCATGCCAGCATGAGCGCGATATGTACACGATGATGGCGTACTGTATGATAGATGCCGACGGTTCGCAAAGAGCCTCCGACGGCTACGTTCTCTGTCTTGGAGAGGGGATACCGTCTGAGGACTGGAAATGGGAGCGCGAAAGGCTTGAAATTGCACTTTCGACAGCCAATACCGAGCGTTCGCTATCCCCTGCTCTTTTCTGGTCGGACGCCACAGCGGACGGAATGCTCCGCGAATATATCGGCACGAGGCGCTGGACGCCCTTCAAGCTGTTCTACGAGCTTTCCAAGGGAGGTGCGCATCTTGGCGCAGCTGTTCGTCCCGAAGGTCTTAAGAACTACACGGGTACACTTGTCGTACCGAACTTTGATATGCTGAGTGATGAGGAAAAGCGTGCGGTTGCCGCTTATCGCGCAGGCGCCGTGCTTTGTACGGCTAAGGCTGATTTTTGCCCCTCAGACTTCGGCATCGTACCTCAAATATCCTTCACAGATAAATTCAGCAGCTATCCTACCCAAGTGTTCGCATTTAACTGCGATATAAAAGAGGCGATAAGAGATAAAATCAGCGAGCTGATTTCATCAGATGACGGCACTCCCAATCTTGACGGCCTCAATTCTGTCAAAGAGCCTGATTACACTCTTATGGATACGCTCGTATTCGCAAAGGTTACCTCGGGCTTCCTTGAGGCAGCAGTTCTTTTGCTGAATGAAATAGGTGAGGTTCCGTTTGAGGTCAACAAGCCTACTCTGGCTTTAAAAATGAAGGACGGAGCATACAGACTCTTCCTCTTTAACGACAGCGAAATCAAGTACCACCGCGCGTTCGTCAAATCGCGCTCTGAAATAGAGCGCACCGAGATAGTCAGCAAATTCCCGGTTCTTCCTCCTCGATACGTTGAGGCAGCCACGGGAATGCTGCAATTTGCTTACAACGGTGAGCCCGAGGTCAAAAGAAGCTTTGAAATCAAGCTTCAGCCGGGTGGAGTTACCGTAGTAGACATTTACTGCAAGGAATAATAAAAAGACCGCCGTTGCAATCAAGTGCTTCGGCGGTTAACTTTTTAATGGTGGTGATGGTGATGATGGTGGTGGTGATGGTGGTGTCCTGACGACTCACGCGGCTCAACGCGGCAATGCTCCTCGGAGCAACACTCTCCTTCTGCTTCAAGCTCAAGGGTTGCATGGTGTATTCCATGCTCCGAAAGCTCCTCGCGCACACGCGCCTTTACGGCAGCTGCGTCACCATTCGCGACTATGTGCATAGTTGCATAGCTTGACTGTCCGTCCATGCTCCACACGTGGATATGGTGGACGCCCAGAACTCCGTCAGTAGCTTCGAGGTGATGGCGTATTTCGTCAAGGTCTATTCCGCGCGGTGTTTTTTCAAGAAACAGGTCAAGAACCTCGCCTAGATTTCCGATAGCGCCGACGAATATGAATACAGCAACGCCCATTGACATTATGGGGTCTATAATTGCAAAATCGGTAAACCTCATAACGACCGCACCTACGAGCACCACAAGCCAGCCGAGGACGTCCTCCAGCATGTGCAGATTGACTGCTTTCTGGTTCAGAGAATCGCCGTGACGCGTGAAATACGCTGCAAGGAAATTGACGGCAGCACCGACAAGGGCAAAGACAATCATTCCGTCGTAATTGATTTCGGTGGGATTGATTATTCTTCCAATAGCGCCTGCGATAACCGCGACGGAGCCGAAGAGCAGTATCATAGTTGTGATAACGCTGCCTATTACCGAGTATCTTGCATATCCGTAGGTATATTTATCATCAGGCTGCTTTTTGCTTTTCTTTTCAAGAAAATATGAGGCTCCAATGCTTGAGGCATCACCTATATCATGCACTGCATCCGATAGAATCGCAACGCTTCCAGTGATAATACCGCCGACAAATTCAAATATTGAAAAACAAAGATTAAGAATAAATGCAACTAGTATGTTTCTTTCGGTTTTCATAAAGTAACCCCACTGTTTTCTCTGCATACTGCGCGACGCGCCTCAAGGCGCTCGGTTAGCAAGTCGTTATCAACGACACTCACGCTAACCATATCGAAGCTGTTATACTTTATATTTATATGCTCAACCGAGTTCTTGAGGGTGAGCATTGAGTCGGAATAGACCTTTCTTTCCCGCGAAACCCCTCTTATACTTTTATACGGTATTTCCCTTTTGAGTATGAATCCGAATTTTATAAAAACGCTGTCTACTCTTAGCTCAACGTACCCGAAAAGCGGTGATACGAGAAAATACGCTACTAACAAATCAGCAGGCAAAGCACCCCAAAGTATTACCGGCTCAAACACCGCGGCGACGGTAAGCCCTATCATAACCGCCGATGTGAAAATCACAATTATCCAAAACAGCTTATCAACAAGCGGTTTAAATCTCTCGTTTTCCAAAGCGTAATACCTCCGATAAATTTCCAGCTTTATTTTATCACAAAAGGATATGCAAATCAATAGGCTTATGTGATATATCAGGCGGCTTTTCACCCTTTGTACTCAGCAAGTCGTAAACGACTAATCCGACGTATTATATCATCCGGGTTCCTCCTTCGCGCTGTCTCGCGCAGTATACGCAGCACATTTTAAATAAAAGGAAAGCTACCGCAGCAAGCACAAGCAACGCCGGTACTTAAAGCTATGGCCTTGGAGCGATTTTTCGGCATTACGAATGGCTCGTATCGTGAACCTGAACGTAATATTCCATAGCCTTAGCAAGAGCCTCTACGGTTGAGAGAAGCTCCGCACGGGTTGCGGTATTGTCAAGGGTAAACTCCTTACCCTCGTTTCTCATCTGATAGAATCGCATAGCATCGTCGTAGGCCTCTCTCAGCATAAGTATTTCTACAGCCTCCGAGCCTACGTGATTTACGAACAGTATCTCGTAAGCGTCCTTCAAAATCTGATGGTTATTGAGCTGATTATAGAGCTCCTGGTCCTGCATAGACATCAGCTCTTCTATCGTTTTTTGCTGTTGGAATGAGTTTCCGTAGCGTTCATTAACCTTATAGGTTACCGACTGATTGTTGTAGGTAAATACCGTGTAGGTCTTCGGAACGGCCTCCCACGTGTCAACGTTTATCGAATCGTAGGTTTTTCCGTTACTGTCGGTATACTTACCTACGGATACGGTTCCCTCGTAAAGCTCGCCTATCTGAACCCACGTTCCGTCGGATTCCTTCGTGTAGGAAACGGCGTACACGGTCGGAGTTCCCTCCGCGTCCTCGGTGGTAACGTAAATCGTATAGTCACATCCGGACGGACCGCCGGGATATGCGTCTCCCGAGGACTTTCCGTCCACGTTTTCACGCTTTATCATCACCGTAACGTCTTTTCCGTCAAGAGTAAGCTCGGTGCCGAAGAGGCTGTCGAAGAGCTCCTTATCATCGCCGACGTTTCCAAGAACCGTAAGACCTCGCTCGGAATATGCCTCGTTGAAGGCATCGAAAAGCTCGCCGTATCTGTCAGGGTCATTGAGTATAGCGAGGAAATCGTCACCGTATGAGGCTATCTTGCCTCCGAAACTGAAATGAATCATAGTGGAAATTCCGCTACCTGCGGCAGATGCACCAAAGCTGTAAATCGCGTAAAACTCGCGCACCGTGTGCGGAGGTATATAGTCGCCCGAATTGAAGGTTTCGGTCGTATCGGCAATTTTATCCTTCGTTACAATCGTAATTCCGCCGTTTTTTCCTATCAAATCATTGCGAAATTCATCAAGGCTGTTAACCAAAATTATTTCGCGGTACCAATAGGTTGCATCCGTATTATTCTCTACGGTGATTTTGTAAGTTATACTGCCGCCTGCGGCAGCGTCGGTAACGGTTTTTACGTTTGTCGGAGATATATAAGTGCTTCCCATATCCGTCACGCCGCTTGAGGATATGACACTCAGGTCGGTTATAAAAATACCCTTAGGCTGAGGCTGCACGGATGCCGAGCCGTTAATCGACATTTCGCTCGAAAGCGAGGCGTAGCCTACGAAAATGAACATAAATAAAAAGACGAATCCCAAAGAACACAACAGCTTTTTCATTACTGCTCTGCCTCCTCTCTTTCACGTGATTAAAGAAACTGTGACATTTTATATAGTTTATAATTTATTAATATTTTGTTAAACACTTATACACATTTATTTGCTATAATAATTTAGCATTTTGATGCACGGACCATTAGCTCAGTTGGTTAGAGCTACCGGCTCATAACCGGTCGGTCCTAGGTTCGAGTCCTAGATGGTCCACCAAGAATTCTCGGGAGCAAAGCGACCGAGAATTTTTACTTATTACCTCTTCACTCTTCACTTTTCACTGGGCACGCTCCCGAGAATTTTGAAGTAATAAGTAATAGTGAAGAGTTAAA
>JAZNDN010000104.1:0-10969 GCA_045588085.1 Eubacteriales bacterium | reverse complement strand
TCAAAAACAAGCTTTCCACGCGTACCGGTTATCTCAAAACGGTTGGTACCGTGAGCATCTGCGGTAGTGGTGATAAAGACGCCGGTTGCACCGTTGGGATACTCGCAATAGCAGGTAACGTCGTCCTCAACCTCAATATCGTGCCACTGACCGAATTTGCAGAATGCCTGTACCTTGCTGGGCATCATACCGACAATCCACTGGAATAGGTCAAGCTGATGAGGAGCCTGGTTGTAAAGAACTCCGCCGCCCTCACCCTTCCAGGTTGCTCGCCAATCTCCGCTGTCATAATACTGCTGGGTCCTGTACCAGTCGGTTATTATCCAGTTGGTTCTCTTGATTTCTCCGACAGCGCCGCTTCTGACCATCTCGCGCATCTTTTTGAAAGCGCGATTTGTTCTCTGGTTGCTCATAATACCGAGAATTTTGTCGCTCTTCTTTGAGCGCTCTATCATTTCTTCAACCTGCAAGGTATATACGCCTGCGGGCTTTTCAACTATACAGTGCAGATTATAGTCCATTGCAAGTATTGCAAGCTCGGTGTGTATAAAGTGCGGAGTGCAGATTATAACTACGTCGCATTCGCCGGATTTAAACATATCCTCCGCGGATGCAAACGTTTTAATGTGCTCTCCGTAGGTCTTGGTAATGTTCTGTGTTTTTGCGGGGTTGATATCGCAAACAGCGCTTATAACACCGTTCTCGACCTTGCCGCCTGCGAAGTTCTTTATATGGCCGCAACCCATATTACCGCAGCCGACTATACCGAATCTTACTTTGTCCATATTCCGTTGCCGTCCTCTCTGTAACCTTGATTGATTAATAATTCCTTGAGCGCCGTAACGGCAGCATCAAAAGCTTCGCGTGAATTTTTGTATACAACCTCACCCTTAAGCTCGTGCTCGTCTATGCTCTTGTATGCATCAAAGACGTGTAAATGAGGCTCAAGCGTAAGATATACCGTATTTTCGGTGTGTTCGTTGACAATATCAATGATTTGCGCAATTTTGCCTTCTCCGCGACCTGCTCTTACTATAGTCTGAGAGTCGTAAATTGCGTCCTTGATATGCATATATTTGAAGTTGATGAGAGTTGCCTTGATTCCTTCTGTTACGTCGGCGCCGTTCATTCTGTAATTCGCAGGGTCGAATATTCCGCAAATTGTGGGTATGGCGGTGAGAATTTTAGCCACCTCGCGCGGTTGCTGGCCGAATATGCGGGATTCGTTTTCGTGACAGAGAATTATGCCGTTTTCGGCTGCCAGCTCTGCCATAATACCAAGACGGCGCAGTACCTCGCCTTCCCACGTATCAAGCTCTTCCTGCTTGACGAAAAAGCTGAACATTCTTATAAGGCGAGTGCCGAGAATTTTTGCAATCTCAAAAGCTCGCTTTACAGTTGGGATATAGCTTTCAAAATCATCCTCTATCGGATATTTGCCGATAGGAGAACCGAAGGAGTTTACTTTAATTCCATTATCGTCGAGCTGCTTTTTTACCTTGGCGAGCTCTTCGTCGGTCATATCTATAATGCCTTTTCCGTCGATTGCGCGGGGCTCTATGTAGCGTATACCGTTCTCTTTGAGAGCGGCAATTTACTCGGAGAGCGTGCTGCCCGCCTCATCTGCAAATGCAGACAGTACGAATTTAGCCATTTGATTTTCCTTTCGCTATCAGTTCTTTTTAAAACATAGGCTTCAGGTGATTGAAGCTTGAGCGAAGCTGCTCAAATTCGTCGCCAAGCTCACAGGCATTGTCCTGCTCTACAAGCGCATAGGGAATTGAGAGCTCGTCGCAAAGCTTAATTACGGGAGCGAAATCTATGACGCCTTCGCCGCACGGACATATTGCGCCCGCAGGCTCGGTTTTCATATCCTTGAAATGAACGTTGGTAAGTCTTTCGTTACCGAAAAGTCTTATGTAATCAAGGTAATCGCGTCCTGCATGCTTAACCCAGTACGTATCAAGTATGAAATTCATTGTGGGGAGCTCTTCAATGAGAAGGTCGTAGGAGCAAACGCCGCCCAAATCATCAAATTCGAAATGGTGGTTGTGATAAGCAAATCTAAGACCCGCGGCATTGATTTTGCTGATAGGCTCTCTTATCATGTCAATAAAAGTACGGCAACCCTCTAGCGTGCCATGATACTCTCTTGGCATCATACCAAGACCTATAACGTCACAGCCGTAAATTTTGTGCTCCTTTATAAGTGCATCCGTATCGTTGATGATTCTGTCAAGAGGCGAGTGAGTACAGGTTATCGGAAGTCCGAATTCATCAGAATATGCCTTAAGGCGCTCTGCTTCTATCGGACAGATTGCTGACATTTGAGCAACCTCATATCCTATATCCTTGATTTTACGGAAGGATTCGCGTAGATCTTCAGGGGTTTTTGTATGTTCTCTTATGGTATAAAATTGAGCACCGAGCTTCATGTCAACTCACTCCTTATCTAACTATTTTATGTTTATTTTAGCACAAGGTGGTAATTATTTCAATAAAAAAGGCAAATTATTTGTTGTCAGTATTGCAAAAACTATTGCAAAAATTGACCAAGTATGATAGAATGTATTTGTGAAAGTATGGGCAAAGGAGGTTTTTCGTATGGATAAGACTGTTCGTATTGATACAAAGGGCGTAAGTTATTCGCATTCCGTCGAGGACTGTGCGAAAAGAGAAATGCTTGCGACCAGGCATTGTCACGATAATTATGAGATTCTTTACGTTGCTTCGGGAAACGGAAGATATATTCTTGAGGGCTCGGAATTTCCTCTTTACCCCAGAACTTTGGTGATTATAAAGCCATTCGAATATCATTACGTTGAAATCGACAAGAACGTGATATATGAGCGCTACGTAGTAAACTTCAATCTTATGGGACTTTCCAGAGAAACAGTTGCCATGCTTGAGAAGATTCTCGGAGAGAGCAGTGATAAAAACGGTTGCTTTTACCGTCCCGGCAGTATTAGCACTAAAATGGCGTCTATTTTCGATAGATTTGAATATGCCAATGAGTTACCGGAGAACGAGAGAAACATATACGTAAAGCTTCTTCTTTCGGAAATAATACTTTTCCTTTCTGTGTCATCGGGTCAGCATATAATCCGGGATGAAGCAGAGCTGGGCGCTAAGGTAATTCGTTATATAAACGAATATCTTGACAAAAAACTCACTCTCGATATACTTGCCAGAAAGTTCTTTATCAGCAAATACTATTTATGCCGTGCATTTAAGGAATACAGCGGTGTATCGATTCATTCCTACATAAACCATAAGCGCGTAATATACGCAAAGCAACTTATGGACGAGGGAGAAACGGCTTCCGGCGCGGCTTATAAGGTAGGATTCGGAGATTACTCGGCGTTTTACCGTGCTTACGTGAAAATCGTGGGTGCTCCTCCGACGGTCGAATCCAGAAAGAAAGAGCCCAAAACGAGTTCCGCTCAGGAACCTCTTGAGGGTTAAGCCTAAAAAAACCGCTTCTTCTTTACGGATAATGAAACTGTATGCTTTGCAAACCTATGCAAAAGCGTATTATTGGAGCAAAAAATGAATTACGATATATTGAATACCATTAATTCCCCCGATGAGCTCAAGCGCTTAAACGAGGACGAAAAGCTGAAGCTTTGCGGTGAAATAAGAGAATTCCTGATTGACAAGGTCGGAAAAACCGGTGGGCATCTGGCGTCGAATCTCGGCGTGGTAGAGCTTTCGGTTGCACTTCACTCGGTTTTCGATTCGCCAAAGGACAGAATAATATTCGACGTAGGTCATCAGGCGTACGTTCATAAGATTTTAACGGGAAGACGCGAGGGATTCGATAATCTCCGCTCGCCCGGAGGAATTTCAGGCTTCACCTTGCGCCGCGAGAGTGAACACGACCCCTTCGGCGCAGGGCATAGCTCAACCGCAATTTCTGCGGCACTCGGATTTGCCGAGGCGGATTTGCTTTCGGGTAATGACGCCTATAATATTGCGGTAGTCGGTGACGGTGCCTTTACCGGAGGCATGATTCACGAGGCGTTGAATAACGTGCGCCGCGACCTCAAGCTTATAATCGTTCTAAACGAGAACAGAATGTCGATATCCAAGAATAAGGGGGCGGTGGCGTCCTATCTTGCCAAGGTTCGTATTTCAAAGGGGTATATGAGCTGGAAGCGCGGTACAAAATCCGTGCTTAGTAAAATTCCGCTTATCGGAAAGCCTATAAGAGCGTTTCTCGCCTTTGTGAAAAATAAGCTTAAGCGAATAGTCTATGCAAACAATTATTTCGAGGACCTCGGACTTTACTATATCGGTCCTGTGAACGGAAACGATTACGCTACCGTTGAAAGAGCGCTCCGGGAAGCAAAAAGAACAGGTAAGAGCGCTATAATTCATACCTACACAAAAAAAGGCAAGGGATACGAGCCTGCAGAGCGCTCTCCCGATTATTTTCACAGCGTTTACTCTTCGTCCGAGCCAAGACGGCATTTTCACAATGAGTTTGCAGACGAGCTTTGCGCCATTGCCGCAGATGACGAAAAAATTTGCGCTGTAACTGCCGCTATGGGAATAGGAACAGGACTGGATTCATTCGGTCAGAAATACCCCAAAAGGTACTTTGACGTAGGAATCGCGGAGGCTCATGCCCTTACGTTTTCAGCGGCTCTGTGCGCTGCGGGAATGAAGCCCTACGTTGCTATTTATTCGACGTTTCTGCAAAGAGGATACGATAACGTTCTCCACGATATAGCTTTACAGAATTTGCCCGTAAGAATTATGATTGACAGGGCGGGACTTGCGGCATCCGACGGCGCAACGCACCATGGAATATTTGACGTTTCCTTCCTTTCTCATATTCCGGGAATAGATATATACTCTCCCGCAACCTTCGGTTCGCTCAGAGCTATAATAAGAAGCACCGTTAATGTCGAGCATCCTGTGGCAATCAGATATCCGAATTCTACCGATTGCAAGGAAATAGACGAGCTGTTTTATCCCGAGGGGGATTATGAGAATTTTGGAGTAAGAGCCGATTTTAAAGAGGCGCCGGAGCTTGTGTTCGTCAGCTATGGGGCTATTGCTAAAAACGTCATTCGGGCAAAGGAAATTTTAACGAAAAACGGTATAAATTCAGGTATTGTTCTTGTGGAATGCCTGAAGCCGCATAAGGAAATTGCTTCAAAAATTGCGGAGCTTACCGCGGGTGCTCGCGCGCTTGCTTTTGTCGAAGAGGGCATTCTCAACGGAGGATTCTCTATGATAATGAGAGGATATGTTTCCGACGTATATCCTGAGTTGAAGATTGCTATGCTTGCGATAGACGATTGCTTCGCATCACCCGATGTCAGCTGTAATATTTATGATTATGTCGGTCTGTCTGCCGAAAAAATTGCAGAGGCGGCTGCCGAGCTGTATTGTGGCTCAAAAAATTAAAAAAATCAAATTTACGGGTAAAATGTTAGGCAGAAATGGGAATTGATATAAACAATACCGATTACAAAAAATGCGCAGAAGCGGTCAAGGATGCTGTTTGCCGTGATAACGGTCAGCCACCGCGAGCGTCGGTTATAACCTTTGGATGCCAGCAGAATGAGGCTGACAGTGAAATTATAAGAGGTATAGCCAAGGACATGGGATATGAGATATCGGACGATTTTACCGAATGTGACCTCATAATTGTCAATACCTGTGCTGTCAGGGACCATGCCGAAAGAAAAGCCTTGTCGTTTTTCGGAAAATTTAAGGCTATCAAGAAGAAAAATCCCGACCTTATCGTTGGAATTTGCGGTTGTATGTGCGCTGAGCCCGGTATGGTTGAAATTCTGAAAACCAGATTTCATTACGTTTCGTTCACGCTTGAGCCTAATATGCTGCACTTGATTCCGTCACTTGTTTACAAGGCAGTTTTGGAAAATAAGCGCAGCTTCGTTTTCGGTGAGGATAACGGAGATATTGTTGAGGGGCTTCCCACCGTCAGAAGATTTAAGCACAGAGCATGGGTATCTGTTATGTACGGGTGCGACAATTTCTGCAGCTATTGCATAGTTCCTTATACCCGCGGCAGAGAGCGCAGCAGGGATTGGAGGATTATAGTCGAGGAGTGCCGCGAGCTAGTAAGCTCAGGGGTAAAGGAGATAACTCTTCTCGGGCAAAACGTGAATTCTTACAGCTCCGAAATTAATTTTGCGCAGCTTCTCACGAAAATAGCACAAGTTGAGGGAGATTTTATTATAAGGTTTATGACGAGTCACCCCAAGGACGTGTCTGTTGAGCTTATCGAGGTACTGCGTAATTACAACGGTAAGATTGCACCGTATTTTCATCTTCCGCTTCAATCCGGCTCGGATAAAATTCTTTCTCTTATGAACAGAACTTATAATGCTGACCGATTTATATCGGTTGCCGAAGCACTCAGGGAGGCTGTCGACGGAATTGCACTTTCAACAGACGTTATAGTAGGTTTCCCGAATGAGAGCGAGGAGGATTTTGAAAAAACGCTTGAGGTTTTGGACAAAGTTCGATTTGACATAGTGTACGGTTTTATGTATTCGAAGCGCGAGGGGACACCTGCATCTCGAATGGAGGGGACGGTGCCGCAGGACGTAAAGAGTCAAAGGCTCAGCCGACTGCTTACGCTTCAGGATACTATATCCTATGAAAAAAATCTTTCTTATCTCGGTAAAACGGTGAGGGTACTTGCCGATTCAAAATCCGACGGTGAAAATAATTACAACGGAAGAACAGATACCAACAAGCCGGTTCACTTTAAATGTGCAAAAGAGGTTTTGGGTGAGTTCGTTCCGGTTAAAATAGAAAAAATAGGTGCCTTTGATTTAATTGGCACCGCACAAATTGATTAATAAATTCAAGGAGAATATACAATGACGAAAATTATTGAGCTTGCACACATGCTTGGCGAGGAAATCGCAGCAAGCGACGAAATCAAAAATCTTCAGGCAGCCAAGGACGCCTACGACAAGGACGAGGCGCTCCAGGCAAAGCTTAGCGAGTACGAGGCTGAAAGAAAGCTTCTCGGAGAGGAGTTCTCAAAGAATACCGAAGATACCGATAAAAGAGCTATCGCAGATCTCAGAGCAAGAATTGAAGAGCTTACCAAGCAGATATGCAAGAATCCCGTATATATTGCGTTTGCAAACGCTCAGAATGCTATGAACGAGCTTATGAACTCTGTAAATGCTGAAATTAAGTTCTGCATAACCGGAGAAAGACCTACCGCTTGCACGCATGATTGCTCTACCTGCAGCGGTTGCAGCGGACACTAAGATTATTCTATTCATTTGAAAAGAGGTAGCCTCAATGGCGGATGTTTTAAAGTCGAGAAGTGAATTAACCACGGCGACTCCTATGATGAAGCAGTATCTTGAAATAAAGGAGCAGTACGAGGATTACGTTCTTATGTACCGCTTGGGAGATTTTTACGAATGCTTCTTTGAAGATGCAATAACGGCATCTAGAGAGCTTGAACTGACTCTGACCTCAAGAGATTGCGGAGAGGGGAAGCGAGCGGCTATGTGCGGAGTTCCTTTCCATAAGTCTGACGTGTACGTAGGACGTCTTGTCGAAAAGGGAATAAAGGTTGCTATCTGCGAGCAGATTGGTGACCCCAAGCACTCTGACGGCTTGGTAAAGCGCGAGGTAATAAGAGTAGTAACCCCAGGAACCATAACCGACAACTCGCTTCTTAACGAGGAGCAGAATAACTATCTTTGCGCTATATGCTACGGAGCCGCCAAGGGAGCGTCCGTTGCCTTTGCCGATATTTCGACAGGAGAGGTAAGCGTAACCTTTATTGATGAAGAGGATACCGAAGCAAGAATTGCAAACGAGCTTGCGGCATATCAGCCGGCGGAAATTATAATAAACGTTGACGAAAAAGACTGCTCGGCTACGGTTAAGTTCATAAGAGAGCGTTTTCCTGCGCTCATCGGTGTTTCTCAGGGAAAGCTTTTCGACTACGGCAGAGCAAAAGATATGATAAGGAGCTCTTTCCGCGGTGAATATGAAAAGCTCACCGAGCCGGAAATGATAATGGCAGTCGGAGCGTTGCTTGAATATATTCTCGAAACTCAAAAATCTCAGATTTCCTTTGCTAAGGAAATAAACGTATATACCAAGGGAATGTACGTTGAGCTTGATGCAAATACAAGGCGTAATCTTGAGCTGGTCGAGTCTATGAGAACCAAGAAAAAGAGCGGCTCGCTTCTCGGAGTTCTTGATAAGACGAAGACTGCTATGGGTGCAAGACTTCTTCGCACATGGATACTGCGCCCACTTCTTAACCCTGCACTTATATCGAGAAGACAGGCTTCCGTCTCTGATTTTATTAAAAACCCTGATGCAAACGAGGATATAGCCGAGCTTCTTTCTCAGATGCTTGACCTTGAGCGTCTTACGGCGAAAACTGTATACGGAACCGCAAATGCAAAGGACCTTAAGGCTATTTGTCAGAGTATTGAGGTTCTTCCGAGAATTAAGCAGATTATTTCCTCCTTTGGCAGCGATGCCGTAAGAGAAATATACAGAGAGATTGACGTTCTTGACGACCTTGCAGAGCTTCTTTCTGCCGCTATTATTGATAATCCGCCCTTCTCGGTGCGCGAGGGTGGAATGATTAAACCCGGATTCGACAGCGAGGTTGATTATTACAGAGGCATAAAAGAAAACGGTGCCTCAATTATGCAATCGATAGAGGAAAGAGAGCGCGAGGCTACCGGTATAAGAACTCTTAAGGTCAATTATAACAAAGTGTTTGGATACTATATAGAGGTATCCAAGTCCTTCATAAACGACGTACCGGAAAGATTTATAAGAAAGCAGACGCTTACAAATTGCGAGCGTTACATAACGCAGGAGCTCAAGGAGATGGAAACGGCTATTCTAAGTGCCGAGGAGAAGATAGTCACGCTTGAATATGAGCTGTTTATGAAGCTTCGTACCGTTGTATCGGAAAATTCCGACAGAATCAGAAAAACGGCAGAGCTCATCGCATCAATTGACGTATTCCGTTCCTTCGCAGAGGTGGCTTCGAAGAATTCCTACGTTTGTCCCGAGGTAGACCTTTCTGACGAAATATTCATCAAGGACGGACGCCATCCTGTCGTTGAAAAATACGTCAACGGTTCTTATTTCGTTCCTAATGATACTCAGATAAGCAACAGCGGTGACCGTGTCATGATAATCACCGGACCTAACATGGCGGGTAAATCCACCTATATGCGTCAGGTTGCAATAATCACGGTAATGGCTCAAATAGGCTCCTTCGTTCCTGCGAGAGAAGCAAAAATAGGAATAGTGGACAAGGTCTTTACCCGTGTAGGTGCATCGGATGACTTGGCGTCGGGGCAGTCAACCTTTATGCTCGAAATGAGCGAGGTTGCAAATATACTCAAAAACGCTACGCAACGCTCTTTGATTATCTACGATGAGGTGGGCAGAGGAACCAGTACTTACGACGGTATGGCTATTGCCAAAGCCGTAGTGGAATATACTCATTCCAAGAAAATAGGAGCTAAGACGCTCTTTGCAACGCATTACCACGAGCTTATTTCAATGGAATCGGAATTTCCCGGCATAGTAAACTATAATATTGCTGCGAAAAAGCGCGGCGATTCGATAACCTTTTTAAGAAAAATCGTACGAGGAGGAACCGACGATTCCTACGGCATTGAGGTTGCCAAGCTGGCAGGCGTTCCCTCGGAGGTAGTTAAGCGTGCCAGAGAGCTGCTTAAGGAAATTGAATCGGGAGGCTTCACACCGAAAGTTCACAGTACCGAGAAGCGTGATAATGAATTCGATTTGCTCTCAGGACTTATATCCGTGAGCGAGGGCGAGGTTATTGAGAAGATTAAGAGCACGGACATAAATACTCTGACTCCTATCGAAGCTATGAATTTGTTGTTCGAGCTTAAGAAAACTATTTCGTAAAAGGTGTTTTTATGGGAAAAATAAACGTTCTGAGCTTTGAGGTTGCCAATCTCATTGCAGCGGGGGAGGTTGTCGAAAGACCGTCTTCCGTTCTTAAGGAGCTTATTGAAAATTCAATAGATGCCGGTGCTACCGAGATAGTTGCGGAGATACGCCGCGGCGGTGTCGCTCTGATTCGCGTTACCGATAACGGTTGCGGAATAGAGAAGGACGATTTGCCTGTTGCCTTGCGTCGCCATGCAACAAGTAAGATTTCCGACAGAGAGGACCTTGACAGTATAACGACGCTCGGCTTCCGCGGAGAAGCACTTGCCGCCATCAGCTCGGTGTCGCAGGTTACTATCATAACCAAGACTAAAGAATCTGACACGGGGTATATGCTGACCTCAGAAGCCGGTAACGTTACCGATATTTCAGAGGTAGGAGCAGGCGAAGGAACCACGGTCGTTGTGGAAAATCTGTTCTTCAACGTTCCCGCAAGGAGAAAATTCCTAAAAAAAGACGCAACCGAGGCAATGAACGTTACAGCTTTGGTTGAAAAGGTTGCAATATCCCGTCCGGATATCTCTATTCAGCTTTTGATAGACGGAGTACAGCGCTTCAAAACAAGCGGTGACGGACAACTCATAAACTGCTTACGTGCCGTTTTCGGAAAGGAATTTTCGCAGAAGCTGATTTATGCAGAGGGGGTTTCCGACGGTATAAAGGTTTACGGCTACGTTGGCAGAAGCGATAACGTAAGAAAGAACCGAAATCTTGAAAACGTTTTCATAAACGGCAGATACGTAAAGAGCCTTACCGCCCAGGCAGCAATAGAAAAGGCAATGACTTCATACATAGCTCCGGAATGCTTCCCGGTCTGTGCCATTTATATTGAGATGCCTGCGGGCATTGTTGACGTGAACGTTCATCCGGCAAAGCTTGAAGTAAAGTTTTCTGATGAAAGGCTAGTATTCGAGGCTGTTTATTATGCAGTAAAAAGCGCTGTTGAGAGCGCGGAATATCGCCCTCAGATGATCCTCGGTAACGAAAAGCGTCA
>JAZNDN010000103.1:0-5382 GCA_045588085.1 Eubacteriales bacterium | reverse complement strand
GGTTTTACAAAGAAAAGCGGCAGATGCCTTGTCGGTGCTGCCGAGAAAAACGGTGTCACACTAGTATCAGTCACCATTGACGCTCCGTCTGACTGGGACGATCATGCAAGGCTTTTCAACCTCGGATTCTCTACTATTGAGAGAGAAACTATAGCTCTCCCCGGTCAATTTTCGTACAATCTTCCTGTGGTTGACGGAAAAAGCGAGAACGTATCGGTATCGAACCGTGATGAATTTTCATATATAAAATTTAAGAATTCCGCTTCCGCGGAGGCACGCGTAGAATTGCCGCGTTATCTTGCCGCACCCGTAAGGGCAGGCGATGCCGTCGGTAAGGTTGCTTTTGTCGTTAACGGAAAAGTCGTAGGAGAAATCACTCTTTACGCGGAGCAAACCGTTGAAAGCCCGAAAAGAAAAGGGCTGTTCGGCATTTGATTTCAAGACAGTACAATTCGTATTTAATATAAAACCGCAATATTTTCAACAGAGGAAAGACGTATGGAAAAAATCCGACTTCAAAAATTCATATCCGATGCAGGACTTATGTCAAGACGTGCAGCGGAAGAAGGAATAACGCTTGGGCACTTTTCGGTTAACGGACACCCCGCGACACTTGGATGCAAGATAGACCCGGCAAAAGACATTGTCACCTACAAGGGCAAAAAAGTATCTTACAGGACTAAAAAATACACCTATATTATGCTCAACAAGCCACGCGGATATCTCAGCTCTACCTCGGATGACCGCGGCAGAAAATGCGTCACTGAGCTGTTGGAGGACGTCGATGCCAGAGTATATCCTGTCGGCAGACTCGACCTGATATCCGAGGGGATGCTGCTTTTAACCGATGACGGTGAGCTGAAAAACCGCCTGACTCACCCCAGTCATTCCCTGCCGAAAATATACAGAGTTAAGGTTGACTCCGCCGTATCCGACGGGCAGTTGGATATTCTCACCTCCGAGCTTATAATAGACGGATATAAAATCAAGCCTGCCGAGGTTAAAATATCATCGACGGACGAGAGCGGAACCGTACTCAAAATAACGCTTCTTGAGGGAAGAAACCGCCAAATAAGAAAGATGTGCGAGCAAGCAGGACTTACCGTAAAGCGACTGAACAGAATTTCAATCGGTAAGCTCAAGCTTGAAGGGCTTGCATCGGGAAGCTGGCGTTATCTTACCGACGACGAGATAGATTATCTCAAAAAATCAACTAGGAAGGCTAAAAATGTTTAAAATTTCTCCTGTTCAGGATTCACTAACGGCAAAAAAATATATGTCGGCTGTAAATATCACCGAAAAAGAGGGAGCGTTCGTATACGCTATGACTGATTTGGCATCCGGTGAGCTTATGGGAATATCCCAATTTGAAATCGGTACCGACTCGGGATACATATACGATATAAAGGAAGCCGGCGAAAAAAACGATTTTGAGGCTATGTTCATTCTCGGTCGCCAGACTATGAATTTCATTGAGCAATGCGGAATCCGATACTGCCGTGCAGCAAAAGATGCCGCAGAGGAAAAGCTTATAAAAGCAATCGGCTTTTCGGAGCAAAACGGCGAACTCCTGTGTGATATGCAAGGAATGTTTGACGGAAAATGCTCAGGACACAAGGTAGAGCTTAATTAAAATAAATAAAAAAGACTGCAAAAACCGAAAATTCGGAGATTGCAGTCTTTTTATTGAGAAAGAGACTCAGTCGCTTACTCGCTCGGCAAGCTTGAATCTGTATTCTCTGTAAAACTTTTCGTACTCTCCTGCATCAAGCGCATCTCTTATTTTCTGCATAAGCTCGTTGTAGAAGAATAAATTGTGAAGCACCGCAAGTCGCATTCCGAGTGCCTCCTTTGCCTTGAACAAATGGCGTATATAAGAGCGCGAATAATGCTTGCAGGCAGGACAGGAGCAGCTTGGCGAAATAGGTCTTGCATCCTCAGCGTATTTCTCATTAACGATATTTATCTTTCCCTCCCAGGTAAAGAGGTTACCGTGGCGCGCATTTCGGCTAGGCATAACGCAATCGAAGAAATCAACACCTCGATACACCGCCTCTACAATATTCTGAGGTGTTCCGACACCCATGAGGTATCGGGGCTTGTCCTCGGGCATATACGGCTCTACGGTTTCTATAATATCGTACATGGTTTCGGCATCCTCGCCGACAGCAAGACCGCCTATTGCATACCCGTCGCACTCGATTTCGCGGATTTGTTTCATATTTTCTATTCGCAAATCCTTATAGGTTCCACCCTGATTAATACCGAAAAGAAGCTGATTGGGGTTGACGGTTCCATCCTCGGCATTTAGTCTGTCAAGCTCGCACCTGCAGCGCTTAAGCCAGCGCACAGTTCTCTTTTGAGAATCGTTAACGTATTTATACGGAGCGGGATTTTCAACACATTCGTCAAATGCCATTGCAATAGTAGAACCGAGATGTGACTGTATTCTCATCGACTCCTCAGGACCCATAAATATTCTTTTTCCGTCAAAATGCGAATTGAAGAATACTCCGTCCTCAGTAATTTTTCTGAGCTTTGCCAGCGAGAACACCTGAAATCCGCCGGAATCTGTAAGAACAGGTCTTGTCCAGTTGAAAAACTTATGCAATCCGCCCATTCTGTAAATAAGGTCGTCACCGGGTCTTATATGAAGATGATAGGTGTTCGAAAGCTCAACCTGGCATCCCACGTCATATAAATCCTGAGTAGAAATTCCGCCCTTGATTGCCGCAGAGGTTCCCACGTTCATAAATACCGGTGTTTCTATCGCACCGTGTACCGTTTCAAAGCGGGCACGTCTTGCCTTGCCTTCGGTTTTCAGTAATGTAAATTTAGCCATGATACTCCTTATTTTATGCGGTTGAATTGTCTGTCAAGCTCGGACTTGCGGAGCTTGTAAGCTATTGGTCTTCCGTGAGGACATACGGTTATATCGGGAAGTGTAAGAACCTTTTTAATAAGCCAGTCGAGAACCGACCTGTCGTAAATGCGACCACCCTTGATTGCAGCCTTGCAGGCTATCTGGTAAAGCGCCTTTTCCCTTCTGATTTTATCTGTTATTTCGGGATTTCCCATTCCGCTTACTATATCGGACGCCATATTCGCCACCAAAGTTTCGGCATCGGCAGCAGTTACCGCGTCAGGAATTGCCAGAATATCTACACTGCCTACGCCTACACTGACGCTGAATCCGACAGCCTCAAAATCCGAAATATTATCCTTTACAGCAACCAGCTCCTCAGGCGAAAGCAATACTGTTATAGGCAGAAGAAGCTGCTGAGAAAATACTCTGCCGTCGCCCTCATTATTCTTCTTCAAATCCTCGAAAATAACTCTTTCGTGCGCCGCATGCTTATCAATTATGAGAAGCTCGCCGTCCTGCTCTATTATTACGTAGCAGTCAAACGCCTCTCCGACGAATTTGTATGTCGGAACGGCATCTTCTTCGGTTTTGTACGTCGAAGCCGCTTCTGCGGCTATGATAGGCTCCTTTTTTTCTTCCGCGCGCGATTTTCTGAATTCGTCAAGAAGCGTCAGGGACTCCTTAGGAGAAAGCTGCGCCGGGGAGGCGCACTTACCGAAAGCGTCATCGCTTTTTACTCCGCTGGAAAAGCGAACGGGCTTGTCCAAATCAAATTCGCGCTTATCCCTTGGTGCAGAGTCTGAAGAAAATCTGTATGTCTCCCTACGCTGTGCGGTTTCGGTTACGCCCTTGCCCAGTGGCGAAGTTGCTATTCTGCTCCAGTTTATCTGCTCGCCTTTTGTATCTGCACCGATTGGAACGAATGCCGATGCCGGATTGTATTCGGTTTTCTTGGCACCGAGATTCATTTGCGGGCGGTATTCTTCCTTTTCAATAGCACTCTTTACGGTGTAATATACCGCTTCAAAGACGCGCCTTTCATCTGAAAATTTTACCTCAAGCTTTGCAGGGTGAACGTTTACGTCGACAATAGAGGGGTTCATTTCGATAAACAAAGCGCAGGTCGGGAAGCACTCGGGAGCAATATAAGAAGTAAACGCCTTTTCGAGCGCAGTTTGTGCGGTAAGGCTCTTGACGTATCTGCCGTTTATGAATATATTCTGATAGTTTCTGTTCTTTTTGGTGTTATCGCTTCTGCCGATAAAGCCGTGAACGCGGATGCCGTTTGCCGTACCGTCAGCCTCAATGAGCTTCGAGGCAAAGTCCTTGCCGTATACCGCGTAGATAGTATTTTTAAGGTTATTATCACCGGGAGTTTTGAATTTTTCCTCACCGTCAACGAGAAGCTGTATGGAAATGTCGGGGCGTGAAAGCGCGACCTTCTCAACGAGTGCGGCGCAGTTCATCGCCTCGGTCGCGTCTTTTTTGAGGAACTTACGCCTTGCGGGGACGTTGAAGAAAAGATTTTCGACGACGACGGTAGTTCCGTCGGCACATCCGACCTCGGACACGTCGAGTATCTTGCCGCCCTCGGAGGTGAGCATAGAGCCGCACTCGGCGTTCTTCGTCTTAGTGATTATCGTAACCGCGGAGACCGAGGAAATAGCCGCAAGCGCCTCGCCTCTGAAGCCGAGGGTGACGATACCGTCAAGGTCCTCGCGGCTTCTTATTTTGCTCGTCGCGTGGCGCTTGATAGCTACGGGAAGATCGTCCGCTTCCATTCCGCAGCCGTCGTCGGATACGCGTATGAGCGCAACTCCGCCGCGCTTTATTTCAGCGACGATTGACGTAGCCCCCGAATCTATTGAATTTTCGATAAGCTCCTTCAAAACGGAGGAGGGGCGTTCAACGACCTCGCCTGCCGCTATGAGATTCGCTATTTCAAAATCAAGTACGTTTATTTTTCCCATTTTTTATTCCTTTAGGAAAGAAGTTTTTTAAGCTCGTAAAGAAGATTCATTGCCTCGATGGGCGTCAGGGTGTTTATATCGGTTGAACGAATTATATCCGCCGCCTCGCCGTCCTTGGTTGCAACGAAGGAGGTGAAAAGATCCGGCTCACACGGCTGCGCTTCGGTACTCTTTCTCGGTGCCGTCTCACCGCGTTCGATCTCGGCGAGTATTTCCCTTGCGCGCTTTACGACCTCCGAGGGTACGCCCGCAAGCTTTGCAACCTCGATACCGTAAGAGTCGTCGGTACCGCCGCGGACTATTTTTCTGAGGAAGGTAATAGAGTCGCCGCGCTTTTTCGCCGCAATGTTATAGTTAACGATTCCGGGGAAAGCGTCCTCCATATCGGTAAGCTCGTGATAATGAGTAGCAAAGAGCGTCTTTGCGCCGATCTTCTTTGAATAGGTATACTCGACGACGGCGCGCGCAATAGACATACCGTCGTAGGTACTCGTGCCGCGTCCGACCTCGTCGTAGATGACGAGCGACTTTCTCGTCGCATTTTTC
>JAZNDN010000102.1:0-5772 GCA_045588085.1 Eubacteriales bacterium | reverse complement strand
CGGAAAATCGCCCATCAAAAGAGGAGATAATCACCGTATCCGTCTACGCAGGATACCTGCGCCCCTAGCTCCTCCATCCAAGCGCGCGTTTGGAATATGGTGAAGGGACCTTTGCCTCGGGTTTCGGGGTCAAGACAACGGTAACGGTTGTTTTCCCAGAGCCAAATGGGTGCTGTATACAGGCATATTTTAGGCATTACAAGCTCGTAGAACTCGCGATTTACTCCGTTTTGACCGTGGTGAGGCATCTGGAGAATATCACATCTTAAGGATTTGGGGTCTCTTTTTCTCATAAACTCGGGCTGAGCGGGCGCCTCGAAATCTCCGGTAAAGAGAACGTCACGCTTGGGGAAAGAGAGCTTGAATATAATGCTGGTTGAATTTATGTTTTTGTAGTTCTGATAATCCTCGGGATGATGCAAAATCTCGACACGGATACCGTCGCATTCGATAACGTCACCTGTTACGACGGTTTTTATGGGAATTCTCTTCTCTCCGAGCAGACGGAGAAAATCAAAGGTCATATCCGAGTCAGGCGAGAAATTGCCGGCGGCAAGCCATTCTGACGAGGGGAAATTGAAACACATAGTTCCGATTTCTATATCAAAATTCTCCATTGTTTCCATAAGGTAAGTAAGCGCACCTATATGGTCACTATGGGCGTGGGTTATGTACCAATACTCAACACGCTTGCCATGCGCGGCTATCTCGTTATAGAGAGCCTCGGCATCCTCGGGGCATTTATTTCCGCCGTCGATAACTATACATTTTCCACCCGGCGTTGTCACTACGTAAGACATCATCTGAGTTAGGGTTCTTGCGGATATCTGAAGGAGGGAGCCTCCCCCGAGCCCGACGTGCAGTTTATTGAGAGTCATACAAAATTCCTTTCTCCCGTCTATCTTTTTTACAGTGAAATTTTATCACAAAGCCAAAGGAAAATCAATAGAAATTAGGTTAATTTTGAAAAAACCTCGCATTTCGCAAAAAAATATGATACAATGGAATAAAGAACACTACCGCGAGAGGTGAAGACTTATGAAAAAGGCATTTTTTTCAATACTGACGCTCATTATGCTCATAACGGTGCTATGCTCATGCTCGCTTGATGATTTTACCGTTAATGAAATAGGCAAGGAGGTCGCGAGCGCTTACGTAAACAGCGACGGAGAGCTTATAATCAAATACACCGACGGAAGCAAAACCAATGCGGGCGTCGTTACCGGTGAGAACGGAGCCGACGGAAAAGACGGCAGGGACGGCAAGGATGGCAAGGACGGTGCTGACGGTGAGGATGGAGAAAAAGGCGAAAAAGGAGAAAAGGGCGAAAAAGGCGACACCGGTGCTGACGGTCAGGACGGACTGATTACCGTAAAGACTGAGGGTGATGCGGATATATATGCGGTTTCCAAGGCACTAAGAAGCAGTGTGAGTGTAACTACAGGATTCCCCATAGGAAGCGGCACTAACTATTACAGCGGCGGAGGCGTCATTTATTCAATGGACAAGGACAGCGGTACAGCTTACGTTCTTACAAACTACCACGTTGTTTACAATTCCGACAGCCTCACTCTTGACAATTTGAGCAACGAGATTTGGGTATATCTTTACGGTGCGGAATATGCAGAAAATAAAATTGAGGCACAGTATATAGGCGGTTCTCACTACTACGATATTGCAGTTCTCAAAATAGAAAATTCCGACGTTCTCAAAAATTCCGATGCCGTGGCGGCAACGGTATACAACTCAAATCTTGTAACTCCGGGAGAGGCAGCAATTGCAATAGGTAATCCCGCAAGCCAAGGTATTTCTGCGACAGTCGGCAGAATCAGCGTCGACTCCGAGGTTATATCGCTAAGAACCGCTGACGACCTTGATGCAGTAAGCATCAGAGTTATGCGAATAGATACAGCCGTCAACAGCGGAAACAGCGGCGGTGGACTTTTCAACTCTCGCGGTGAGCTTATCGGAATAGTAAACGCCAAGAATATGAGCACGAGCGTTGACGATTTCGGATACGCTATCCCCTCTTCTGCAGTCTGTGCCGTTGCAGACAAAATAATTGACACCTGCGACGGTCTGCTATCAAGAAAGCTTACGCGGGCACAGCTGGGCATAACGATTGCTTCGAAAAGCTCTCGCGGCGTTTTCGATGCGGAATCGGGACTTATGCGCATCGTGGAAGAGGTGAAAATCAAAGAGGTTACTACCGGCACTGCGGCAGACGGAATTCTTATGGCAGAGGACGTAATTCTTTCTGTTAGCGTGAATGAAACGAAGCATGAGATTACGAGATATCATATGGTAGTCGAGGCAATCCTTAGCGCGGTCGAGGGTGATGTCATCAGCTTTGAGATTATCAGAGGTGACGAAACACTCGTTAAGGAAATCACAGTAACTGCGGGTATGATAACAAAGTACTGATAACAGGCTTTGCAAAAAAAGCGAAATAGAAAAACGGGAATGCCGAGCGGTGTTCCCGTTTTTTATTTTAACAAGCGGAAGCAAAAATCAAGGTTTCCTGCGTTCTTTAAGCAAAGCGAGCACCCCAAAGTGTAATTTTCAAACAACAATCAAGAATTTGACTGCATTTTCCGGTATTTCGGTTAAAAGCGGCGTGCTATGCAGCCTATATGCTCCTGCCCGGACTCATACCCGCACGACGCTTAAAGAAGCGGCAGAACCAGCTGACGTCATCAAAACCGCAAAGCTCGGCAACCTCGGACACGTTGTAAAAACCGGTTTGAAGCAAATCCTTTGCCTTGAGCATCCGAAGATTATCCCTATATTCCATCGAGGTGATACCAAACATACTACTGAATCCCCGTCTGAAGCCGGTTTCGCTCATATCTGCCATTCTTGCCAGCATAGCAACGTTTATTTTTTCGCAAAAGTGCTCGTCTATATAATCAGCAGCGCGCTTTATTCCGACGTAAGATGGATGACGCATTTTCTCGCGCTCATCTGCTGAGTGGACAAACGCAGCAAGCAGCTCGTAAACCTTCCCAACCGCAGCCATCTCATAAAAACGGCTTTTGCGTGTCCAAATTTTTGAAAGCTCGGAAAAAAGGCTTTTGAAATATGCAACGTTTGAGGGATGCTGAAGCATGGGGCGCTTAAGCCATGCGGTATCCTCCATAAAGAAATTAACAGTGTAATGCCGATATTCATTGGGAGTTTTCAGGCTGTATTCTATTCCCTGAGGCAAAAAAACAACGTCTCCGGAATGCACGGTCATACACTTTCCGTCGGAAAATTTGAATTCTGCCTCCCCGGATACCGTCATATTCAAACCGTAATTTTTTCTTCTCTCGGTGTACACTACTCCGCTCTCGGACAAATTGGTAAACTCATGCGCCACGCTGATTCCGACTATTTTCGGGAATGACGTCTCGAATTCCATACGTTTTCCTCCGGAAAAATAACTTAACATCCCAATTATAAATAATATGTAGAATGCTGTCAATAATTTTTGGACAGATTGTTATATAAAATACCGAATATTCCATTTATTATGTGTAAATTACGTGCTATAATAAAGTAAAACAATGGGGGGGACGTTATGTGGAAAAAAATAACGCTTGAGGTCAGTCTCAAGCCATTCAAGAAAACGGATACCGACTCCGTACGCACTGTATGCGAAAAAATATACGATGACTGGGCTCCTCTTCTTCGCGGAAGAGAAGTAATATCTATTTTGATGTGGTGCTCCGACGGAAGCGAAATACTTGACTATTCAGGGCGAATGAACGACGAATTTGAGTGGTGCTATTTTCTCGGAACCGCGAATCTGCCGATCCTGAACGAAAATGAAGACAAGGCAACATCTCTGCACATCAAAAAGCAACTATATACAGAAAATCCACCGAAAATGACCTACGAAATTTTGGCGAGCATCATCAAGGCGCTCAAGGAAGAGGGCAAGCGCCGTTTCCCGAATGCGAAAATTTTGGTAGGCGAAACCTTTGACATAGGTCCCGAATTCGCAATTTCATCATTTAAATACGAGCGGCACAGAGAAATAACCTCGGGAAATTCATCGGTTGACGGCTACGGATTTATTGATGCAACGGCAGAGCTTCACGCTGACAGAAGGCGGTACGCTGCATATCCCGACGGAATACCGGAGGGCACGCCATTTGGCAGATTTTTAGGGAAGCAGGCTCAGATTTTCCTTACGGATATGGGCTTTGATTACATCTGGCTATCTAACGGTCTTGGATTCAGCGCTGACCCGTGGGAAAGCTACGGCAAAATTTACGACGGAGAAGATTTTTATCCCGAGCGCCTTAATTCAATTAGAGAGAAGGTATTCAAATTCTGGGAATATTTCACAGAAGGCTGCAGCTTCCCTCTGGAAGTGCGCGGAACGAACAATTCAGTCGGCATAGATTATGCAACCGACGGCGTACCGCTTTACCAGATATACCGCGCAGGATTCAACATTCTCCCTCCTCCGAATTCGCCCTGGGCGGCAATAAACGGCAACTACGGACTTGAGCTTATGGGGCATATGACGAGAATATGCGAGCTTCCCTCAGAAGAATTTTTATTCAGATTCTATCTGCATGACCCCTGGTGGTTAAACTCACCGTGGTACGACAGATACGGCTCATCACCGCAGGATATATATCTCCCCATGGCTATTTCCAGAATAGACGAATCGGGAAAGGTGCGGAGCGCGGGACAGCTCAATCTTCTTTCCATCGACAACTCATGGGGAGATATGCCTGCCGCCTGTATTTACGAACCCCTGCCGCATCTTCTCAAGGCGGAAAAAAACGCACCGGACGAAATTGCGCCTCTGGTTTGGGTATATCCCATGCGTGAATATACCTCGTCAAGCAGCCAAAAATCACTTTCGGAAATGCTTGCAGACGACAAATTTATAGAACTTGCGATAAATTCAGGATTTCCTTTGAATTGCGTTAGCTCAACCGACGCATTTTTAAAACAAGATAAGTCTATATACAGAGGCTCGGTTATCATAACCCCCGTGCCACGCGAGACGGTATTCCGCAATGAACTTCTGAGCTTTGCCGAGTCAGGAGGCAAAGTTATCGTAACAGGAAGCACCGAGGCGATTAAATCCGCCGGTTTGCCGACTTTAATACTTACAGCATCACACGAAAACGTAAAATCCTTATTTGACGCTATAAGCAAATTCGGCTACGAAATCAAGCACGGGGCGGGGACTGATGCAGAAGCTTGCCCGGTAACCTCTATTCACCGTGCCGACGGCGGCTACTTTGTTTCGCAGTTCAACCGCGACACGACAAAAGAGAGCTTCATAAAATTACCTATTGGAGCACCTATTCCTATCGGTGCTGAAACCGAGATTGAAGGCGGCATGGCAAAGCTTAGACTCCCAAGATTCGCACACATGGAATGCCGTGTATTCGTAGAAATGGACAATGGCACGACTTCCTGCACCGAAATGTCACCTGTGAATACAAGATTCAGGAGAAAAATATTGGTACGCGGTCTTAAAAATGCTACCGTCAGGCTCTATACCGAGCTTGGAACGGAGCACGCCTCACGCGTAGGTGCGGGGCGCGTAGCCGCAGATGCCACGCCAGTTATTCTGGATAATTTCAAGCTCATCACAGACGAAAGCGGAAGCTATCTTCTGGGAGAGAATATAAGCGGAGATATTCAGTTCCTTTTAGGCAAGCGGGAGTAATCCGAACTCGTTTTAGGGATGCTGATTTGTGACAAAGCTTCGGTAAAAATCCTTATAATATACTCATATTATCTCGAATTTTAACCTCG
>JAZNDN010000101.1:0-4448 GCA_045588085.1 Eubacteriales bacterium | reverse complement strand
GAAAAGGAAGACTGGAACCGTGCCCTTGAAATTCTCAAGAAGCAAAAGGATCTGGTTCAGGGATACGTAAACGACGAAATATTCAATAAAATGTCTACCGCATCGGCAGCAATAGCGCCTTATTTTGCAGGTGACTATATCACGATGGCTGAAACCAACGAATCCTTGAAATTCTATTACCCCGAGGAAGGCGTAAACTATTTCGTCGACGCTATGTGTATTCCCAAAACCTCAAAGAACCCGGACCTTGCAAAAAAGTATATCAACTTTATGCTCAGCGAGGAGATTGCGATTGCAAATGCTGAATATATAGGATATGCTTCCCCGCATACCGAGGTTCTCAAAAGTCCCGAATACAGAGAGTATATGGGCGAGGATGCTATTGAAATCCTTTACGGCAGCAATCCCGACGTAATAAACGCCGAATACAACAAAACCTTCGGCACAGCCTGCTACAAGAGCTTTTCTCAGGAAATCCAGGACCACGTAAACATGCTTTGGGAAAGCTTGAAAACCGAAAATTCCACAGAACTTTGGATTCATATAGTTTCCATTTCAATCGTGGTAATAGTTGTAGCCTATGCAGCATACGCCACCTATATTAAGAAAAAACGCTCTGTGCATTACCGTCTTCGCGATAAGGAAAAACGGAAAAATGCGCAAAGCAAAGCTTAAATAAAAAACAACGGCAGCTTTGAATCTGCCGTTGTTTTTCTGTGTCCGACGCTAACGCGCCGCGAACGCTCGGTATCAGTCTACGATAAATCCCTTGATTTTATCGAAAAATGCATCAGCCTTATCGGTATGAGCAACAAGTGTAATGGGAGAAAGGGTGTCAAGCGCAAAGATTCCCATTATAGATTTTGCATCAACTATGTATCTTCCCTGCTCCAAATCCACCTCGTAATCAAGCAGAGTTACCTCGTTTACGAACTTTCTCACGTCCTGTATACCGTTTAAAACAATCTTAGTTTTCTGCATAGCACAGAACCTCACTTTCGGTTTTTATTACAGTATAGCAAAAAAGAATGCGAATGTCAACACCGATAAGCTATCTTTTTGACAGATTGATTCATTAAAAGTTGACTTTCACAAAAATATATGTTAAGATAAATTGTCAGTCCGCAAAAATTTATGCCTATGGCATAAGTATTTACATTAACTTGCCAAACTTACGGCAGATAGGATTATCATGAAAAAACTTACGAAGCATCTTAAGGGCTATACCAAGGAATGCATACTCGGACCGCTTTTCAAGCTTCTGGAGGCAACGCTGGAGCTTATAGTACCCCTTATCATTGCGATTATTATCGACAACGGTATAAATTCCTACGCCGCAGAATCGGTAAAGCAGGGCTACGTTATAAAAATGAGCCTTCTTCTCGTGGCTCTCGGAGCCGTGGGGCTCATATTCTCGGTAACTGCGCAGTATTTTGCCGCAAAAGCAGCCTGCGGATTCATCGGAAAAGTACGGTATTCGCTTTTTGCACATATACAGACGCTCTCCTATACTGAGCTTGACACTATCGGCACCTCTACCCTCGTCACCCGTATAACCTCCGATTCCAATCAGGTTCAAAACGGACTTAATCTGGCACTGCGTCTGCTTTTGCGCTCGCCGTTCGTCGTATTTGGTGCGGCAATAATGGCGTTTACTATTGATTTCAAGTCGGCTCTCACCTTTGTCGCAGTAATTCCTGCGCTTTCCGCAGTCGTTTTTGGAATTATGCTTATCTCAATTCCCTTACATAAAGCCGTTCAGTCAAGAGTTGACAAGGTTCTTCGCTCAACCTCGGAAAATCTTTCGGGAGCAAGAGTTATACGTGCATTCTGCAAGGAAGACGATGAGATAGCGAGCTTCAGAGCGAACAACACCGAGCTTAATTCTGCTCAGAAATTCGTAGGCAGGATTTCGGCACTGCTCAACCCCATGACCTACGTGCTGATAAACCTTGCCGTGATATTCCTTATATATTCCGGTGCGGTTCAGGTAAACCTTGGCAATCTCACGCAGGGGCAGGTTGTCGCTCTTTATAACTATATGTCGCAAATACTCGTTGAGCTTATAAAGCTTGCCAGCCTTATAATCAGCATTACCAAGGCTTTAGCATCGGCAGGGCGTATTCAAAGCATATTCGAGATTGAGAGCTCTATGAAATTCGGAACCGAGAGTTTTGAATATGTATCGGGGGACGTTGAATTTGAAAACGTAGCTCTCAGATATTCCGGTTGTGCCGAGGATGCGGTCACAGGAATATCATTCTCCTGCAAAGCAGGTGAGGTCGTCGGAATTATCGGCGGTACAGGCTCCGGAAAAACCACGCTTATCAACCTCATTCCGAGATTCTACGATGCCAGCGAAGGCAAGGTTCTGCTTGGAGGAAAAGATATCCGCGAATTTGACGCGGAGAGCTTGCGCGATGGCATCGGAATTGTTCCGCAAAAAGCCGTCCTTTTCGCAGGCACAGTTCGTGAAAATATGCAATGGGGAAATTCCGAAGCAACGGATGAGCAGATTTATTCGGCACTTGAGGCAGCTCAGGCTCTTGGCGTCGTCTGTGATAAAGGCGGCCTTGATGCAAAAATCGAGCAAGAAGGCAGGAACCTCTCGGGAGGACAGCGCCAGCGTCTTACCATTGCAAGAGCGCTGGTCAAAAAGCCTAAGATTCTCATTCTTGACGATTCAGCATCGGCACTCGACTATGCAACCGATGCAAAGCTCCGCTTAGCACTTAAAAAAATAGAGGGTACTACCGTATTTATCGTTTCTCAAAGAACCTCATCTATCATGCATGCGGACAAAATATTGCTCCTTGACGACGGTGAGATTTCCGCTGTGGGAACGCATGATGAGCTTATGGCGTCATCTGACATTTACCGCGAAATATACGAAACTCAGTTCAGCGAAGGGGGTGAGGCGTAATGGCATTAAAATCCAAATCCTCTCTTTCAAAAATTCTGAGCTTTCTCGGAAGATACAAGCTTTTGGTTCTCGTATCGGCGCTTCTTGCGATAGTAATCGTCGCGCTGACTCTTTACGTACCTATGCTCATAGGAGATGCAATAGACCTCATAACTCTGCCGGGGCAGGTAGTTTTTGAGGATATCATAGCCTTGCTCGTTACCGCAGGTATACTCGTTGGAATAACCGCACTCGCGCAGTGGCTTATGAGCAATATAAACAATATAATTACCTACAACGTCGTGCGCGACATGAGAAACGAGGCATTTGAAAAAATCGAAAGACTCCCACTCTCATATATTGACACGCACCCCAAGGGTGACCTGGTCAGCCGAGTTATTTCCGACGTTGACAATCTTGCCGAGGGTCTGCTTCTTGGATTCACCCAGCTCTTCACGGGCGTTCTGACTATCGCCGGAACCTTAGTATTTATGCTGGTTATAGACTGGCGGATAGCTCTGGTCGTAGTTCTGCTGACTCCCCTTTCGCTCTTTATAGCAAAATTTATAGGCTCCAGAACTCATAGCATGTTCACTCTGCGCTCAAAAACCACAGGCGAGCAAACTGCTTATATCGACGAAATACTGAAAAATCAGAAGGTAGTCGTAGCATTTTCGCATGCCGACGAGGCAACCGCGAAATTCGGGGAAATCAACGGCCGATTGGAGAAGGCATCTCTCAAAGCGATATTCTTCTCTTCCCTTGTAAATCCAACGACAAGATTCGTAAACAACGTGGTTTACGCCGTCGTTGCACTCGTTGGTGCACTGACTGCAATTTCCACGGCATCGTCCGCCGCGCCCTTCACGGTCGGTATGCTGACCTGCCTGCTAGCTTACACGAATCAATACACCAAGCCTTTCAATGAAATTTCGGGAATTATCACCGAATTTCAAAATGCATTGGCATCGGGCGGCAGAATATTCGAGCTTATCGAGGCGCCTGCCGAAATTTCGGACGAATCCTGCGATGAACCTACGGCAAACTCCGAGGGGAACGTAAAAATTGACGGTGTTTCATTCTCATATGATAAAAGCAAAAAGCTTATTGAGGGCCTCACCCTTTCGGTCAAATCAGGAGAGCGCGTTGCTATCGTGGGTCCTACCGGCTGCGGAAAAACCACCGTTATCAATCTCCTTATGAGATTTTACGACGTGGACAGCGGTAGTATTTCCATTGACGGCAAGGATATCAGAAGCATAAAGCGCCGCGCCCTCAGGAAAAATATAGGAATGGTGCTCCAGGAAACCTGGCTCAAGAGCGGAACCATAAGGGAAAATATAGCCTTTTCAAACCCCGAGGCAACCGATGAGCAGATAATTTCCGCTGCAAAGGCAGCACATGCGCACAGCTTTATAAAAAGGCTTAAAAACGGATATGATACCGTTATCGGCGAGGGCGACGGAGACCTCTCGCAAGGTCAGAAGCAGCTTCTTTGCATCGCAAGAGTTATGCTGGCTTTGCCTCCGATGCTCATTCTTGACGA
>JAZNDN010000100.1:0-21594 GCA_045588085.1 Eubacteriales bacterium | reverse complement strand
TTAACGATATCTGGCCGGTTGCCTCTTGGTCGAGCATCGACTATTACGGAAGACTTAAGGCTCTTCACTACTATGCAAGAAGATTTTACTCGCCCGTGCTTCTCTCCTGTCACGAAACGGGCGAAACCACCACACGTCCCTACGTTATCATGGAGCCGTTCAGGTCTGATTATAAGACCATGGCTAAGCTTGTCGTAACCAACGATACAACCGACACCGTTACCGGTACCGTGTATGGATATCTGCGAAATTCGGCAGGTAAGATTTTGGCAAAAACCGAGAGGGAAATCACCGTGGCTCCTCTTTCCGTAGCCGAGCTTGCCGAGGAGGATTTCTGCAAAACCGACGTCCTCAACAACTATTATTCGTTTGAGCTTGTATGCGGCGGCGAGACTGTAAGCGAGGGAACCGTGCTCTTTACGGCACCTAAGCATTTCCGCTTCCTTGACCCGAAGCTTACGGTAAAGAGAGTGGGTGATGAAATTGAAATTTGCGCTGAGGCGTTTGCAAAGAACGTAGAAATCTACTCGCCCGACAGCGACTTCATTCTGGACGACAACTTCTTCGACGTAAACGGCGGTAAAAAGCGCGTGAAGATACTTGAGGGTGAGCCGAAAACGCTTGCCGTCCGCTCGGTTTACGATATAAGATAAAAAACTTTCAGATTTTTCAAAAAAAGCGTGACGCGCACAAAAAAATCTGCTATAATGTAGTTATTAAACTTAAAAGGAGCTTCCCAATGAAAAAACTACTTACGGCGGTATTGCTTTGTGCGCTCGTGCTTTGTCTGGCTGCGGCTCTCGTGTCCTGTGCCAAGGTCGCGGGTACTTACGTTATGAAATCCGGCAGCGACGATTTTGCCGAAATAACCTTTTCGGGTGATTCGTTCGTCATTTCCGTTATAGATTATACCGATGACGATGCAAGGGGAAGGTTTGAAATCGACGAAAACTCAGACGGTGAGCAGATTATAATATTTACGTTTGATTCCCGGGACGATGAAAAATTCGCAAGCCTTTGCGGTATATCCGCCGGTAAAGAATATCTTTTCGAGAGCGGAGAAGGATATATCAAAATCGGCGGTGACAGATATGCCGCGAAACCGGTCGAATAATACCGTGCCGGCTTGAATGCTTCACAATTTCCGGATTTTTTCTTCGACGATAAGGCGCATCCTTCGAAGAGGGCGACGGATATATTAAAATTGCCGGTCAGAAGCTTACTTTAGAGGAAGACTGATAATAAAGCGGTTTTCGCATTTTAGCAGAACCGAAAACAAAACGGAGGTACTGTGTTTATCTGACACGGTACCTCTCGTCTATATCTGATGATTTAAATTTTATGGTTGTATGCCTGCCGTTTTGGCAGGCTTTTATTCTTGCCTAGCTTTTGCTTTATGCTCTTGACTCAGAGCAGCTGAAATAAATTATCTGTCTGCCCTCGTCGGCAAGGCTTTGCAAAAGCTTTACGGCTCTTGCCACGTTCTCGTCGTCAAAGGCGATAAAGGGGTCGTCTAAAATTATCGGAGGCGCAGCCTTGCCGTAAAGCGAGTCAATGAGGGCGAGCCTCGTTGCCAAAAGATACAGCTCCCTTGTGCCTCTCGAATACGCCGAGGTATCGCGCGAGGCACCCGCCTCGGTTTTCTTGACGGAAAACTCGGTGTCCATAATAAATTCGCCTCCGACACCGTCTATTTTAGCTGTGTAATACTCAAAGCGCTCACGCGTTTTGTCAAGGTATCTTGAGGTCATATTGCTTCTGGCAAGCGAAAGAAGTGCCGACGCTTTGGTAATAACCTCAAGGTTTTCACGGTAAAGCCGTAGCTTTTCGCAAAGCTCGGAAAGCTGCGCTTCAAGCGCTGCTCTGTCTGTGCCGCGTGCCTCGTCCTCAGCGTTTGCCCCAATGAGAAGATACCTCTCGTTTTCAAGCGCTGTGATACTCTCGGAAAGCTCGGTGCTCTGCACCGCAAGCTCGGCGGAAGACGTTGAGAGCGGCACGGAAGGTTCGGTGCCTATGCCGTGCTCCTGCGCAAAGCTGCGGCATTCCTCTCTGAGTCTGTTTGCTGACTCGCAAACGTAGGAATAGTCGAAAAGGCGGCGCCTTATTTCTTCAAACGGATTTTCGGATTTTGCGGGGAATTTTGCAAGGAACGCCTCGGCTTGTGCTATAAGCTCGGCACCTCTTTTTCTTTCGGCAATACGTGCGCCGTCTGCTCTTTGTGCATTTGCCTCGGCGGCACTCTTCGCATCAAGATAGACCTGAAGCTCGGCTCTCATAGTTATAAGCAAAGGGAGAATTTGCCCCTCCGAGCTCCTGCCGTAAACCTCATCGGCAAAGGCTCTCGCTTTGCCCTCGGCATCGCTTTTCTCATAGCCAAGCTTACCAAGCAAAAGCAAGGCAATGCCTGCCGAAGCAGCGGCTAGTGCAAACAGCCACGGAGCAACGGTTACACCGAGAACCGCAAATAAAACCGCCAGCCCTGCGGGAAGAAGAGATATCGAAAGACCGCGAGGGTTCGTTTTCTTTTTCGGAGCGGATACCGCCATTGTGTGAGCGCTAATCTCGTCAGCCGTGGGAATTCTGGCAAAGGGGCAGGGAATATCGGGGGGCGTGTCAAGCTTTTCGCAGCTTTGGCCGGTAAGACGCTTTCCCTCGGTAAGCCTTCTCTCAAAGTCGGCAATTTGCGTTGCATCGGGAAATCCGTTTTCGAAGAATGCGAGGGCTTCCTTCTGCTTTTTTTCTTCCGCCCTCAGCCTTTCAAGCTTTCTTTCATATTCCTCGGTAAAACCGATACGCGCCGCCTCCTTGTCAGCGGCAAGCATACTCTCGCGAACAGCCGAAAGCTTGCTTCTGCCTTCGGTGAGTGCGGCGTCTATCTCGGCTATGCGCGCAGCACGCGAAAGGCAGACCTCTCTTATCTTATCAAGCTCGGCAAGTCTGTCCGTGAGTGCGTGAATGCGCTCCTCCGTGTCGCGTATTTCACCGCTTCCGCCCTTTTTCTGATAGAAGCGGCGGCGCTTATCCAGCAGCTCTATTGCAGAGTCAAATTCACCGATATCTCCCTCAACGCCGGTAATGCCGGCAAGCTTTGCCGAAACGGCGTCCCCGCCGCCAACGCGGTATACGTTGTGCTCCGAAAGGAAAACGGTGTTCTCAAAGCCCTCGGCATCTATATCGAAGAGCATTTGTCCTATGCCGTGCTCCGAAACAGACAGCTCGCGCCCTGTTTTTAGCGAGGTAAGAGTGCAGACGTCCTGCGACGCCTTTTGCCCGAAGCTTCGTTCAATGCGGAAATCCTCACCGCCTTCCTCGTATATGAGCCAGCCGCCAAAGCTGCCTCCCTGCCAGGGCGTGTATCTTTTTCTGAGGTTTTCAAGGAGCGAGAGCTTGCGGTTGTCGTCAAGTCCGTAGAGCATCGCACGAATGAAAGCGGCAAGCGTTGTCTTTCCGTATCCGTTTTTTTGAACGATGCTGTTAAAGCTTCGGTTGAGCTTAAGTCGGTATTCCGATAGCTTTCCGAAATTTTCTATATATAGCTCTTTAATAATCATTCGCGCCCTCCTATTCGTCAAAGGCTTCGCCTGAAAGTGCGGATATTCCGCAGCTTATGATTTTTTGCCTTAGCGAGTCGTCTATGCCCTCGTCAGAAAGGCAAAGCCTTATGAATTCGCCCTTAAGCGTCTTGTCAAATCTGAAATCGTCAAGATTTGCCTCAAGGCGTGTAGCTTCTTTGATTTCAAAGTGGAAGAAGCGCTTTTCAAAGCGCGCCGAGATAAGTGAGGTGTTGAGCTTTTCGTTAAGATTTCGGCTTCCGACGAGCTTGACTCTGATAATATCGTCGCTCCTTTCGCCAAGCAGCGCGGATTCAATTCTGCGCTCGGCATCGGCTGTGCCGAAGACGTCGGATATATCGACCTCTTTGATGAGGATTTTGCGTTTTGCACAGGGGATAAACGTATGTGATATACCCGCGCCGTCTGTGTCTATGAGGACGAAGCCGAGCTCGCCCGCCTCGTCAAATCCGCGTCCCTCCGGGGTGCCGGGGTAAACCGCGTGAGCAGCTCTGCCAAAGGGAGTATCGGAATAGGTGTGATAATGACCGAGAGCCAAATATCCGACCGAGGTTTCGGCAAAGTCGCGTATTCCTACGACACCGTCCTCGGTGCTGCGCTCGCGTAGCTCTCCGTGAATCACGGCTATGCACTTTCCGCTTCCGCAATCAAGCGTTCTATGCATATCGCGCGACGTTGTCTGCCTTCCGCAAATGCGAATATCGCCAACGTCGAAATAAGTCCAATCCTCACCGAATATAAAAAGATTTTTCGGCAGGGATTTGCCGCTTCTTCTCAGCGCTTCTTTTTCGTGGTTTCCGGGTAAATAGAAGAAGCTCATTGTTGAAAATCTCTCTATTATGGCAAGCACCGTGTCAAGATTCTTCGGTGTCACGCGTTCGCTGTCGAATAAATCTCCCGCAATTATAACCGCCTCGGCACCCAGCTTCTGTCCTCTTTCGCATAGCTCGGCAAAGCTATGAAAAAGCTCTTCTGTGCGCTGCGTAGCGCGGGCAGGGGAAAGACGGGAGGTAAGCGGAGAGCATAAATGTATATCGGATGTATGTATCAGCTTCATTTTTTACCGTCCTTTTTGTATTCACTGGGGGGCGTGCCGTATTTTGCCGAGAAAACCTTGGAAAAATAGGACTGATTTGCAAAGCCTGTGGAAAGTGCTATCTCGTTAACCGTAAGAGCACCCTCCTCAAGCAGCCTTTTGGCGTGCGAGAGTCTGAGAGAGTTGAGTCTTGCGTTTACGGTGGTCCCGAATTCACGCTTGAACGCCGAAAGAACCGTGGATTTTGAATATCCCAGCTCACCGCAGATATCGGCAATCGTTATTTGCTTTGTGTAATGCTCGGAAATGTATTTCATTGCCATCTGACCTATCGTGAGCTTCGTCCCGGGAATTGCGTTTGATATTGTCAGGTATTTTGCACACATGGTGGTAATATTCACGTATGCCTCTATCATATCCGGCTCAACGGTGGGGATGCTCTCGCAAATGTGCCTTGCCTCGTCGTCGCCCTTTCCGAGATTTTCAAGTCCGAAGAGCATTCTGCGTATTCCCGTACCCTTTTCTCTGACCTGACCCATCAGCAGAAATCCGGTCAGTGAGCCAAAGCTGTATAAAGGACTTATAGCCTCGACTAATCCGTGGCGGCACTTGTATATTATGGTGTGCCCTGCCTCAAGCGCTCTTTTGCATGCCTCGCTGTCGCAGGAAATGCACTTTTCAACCTCGAAAGCTCCGTTCTTTTGTATGTATTCGCAGAAATCTGCCTTTTTTTCCGGATATGCTGCAATTTTTTCGTAGTGTATTCCGTGAAGCGAAACGCGGAATCCTGAAATTTTATGCAAATCCTTGAGTATTGAGGTTATCTCGTTTTTGTCCATTGAACTCTCCCGTCCGACGCTGCGAGTGGTACGTCGGTTACCACGCTGTTTTTTTGTGATTTTTATTAATATTTTGTAAAATATGCGAAAAATAGTTCTATTCTACAAAATATTATACAATTTTATATTGCAAAAGTCAAGGCTTTGGTGTATAATAAGCGTGTTAATATTTAAAAATAAAACCGAAAAAATGAAAGAGGTGTACTATGATTAAAATTTACTCAAAGCCTACCGCTAAGGAGGCAGGTAAGCTTGCCGCAGAGGTTATAGCAGACGCTATAAAGGCGAACCCCAAGGCAACCCTCGGTCTTGCAACCGGCTCATCACCGCTCGATATGTACGACGCGCTTGCAGAAAAGTGCCGTGCGGGCGAGATTTCCTTCAAAGAGGTAAGAACTATAAACCTTGACGAATACGTAGGACTTGCACCCGACCACGACCAGAGCTACGCGTACTTCATGCGCACCAACCTTTTCGACAAGATAGATATTCCGCTCGAAAATACTAACATTCCGTCGGGAACCGCAAAGGACCCCGTAGCCGAGTGCAAGAGATACGACAAGGTAGTAGAGAGCTTCGGCGGCGTTGACGTTCAGGTTATCGGAATCGGAAATAACGGTCACATAGCATTCAACGAGCCTGCGGACTCATTCTCGTACGGCACGAGCCTCGTTACCCTTACCGACTCTACCATAGACGCAAACTCCCGCTTCTTTGCGACCAGAGACGAGGTTCCCACTCACGCGCTTTCCATGGGTATCGGTCATATAATGTCGGCAAAGAAAATTCTGCTCGTTGCAAACGGAAAGGGAAAGGCAGAAATTCTCGAGAAGGCGCTCTTCGGTGAAGTAACTCCCCGCGTTCCCGCATCTATTCTTCGCTTCGCAAAGGACGTCGTAGTATTTGCAGATGAGGCAGCTCTCTCGGTAATCCGCGAGAAGCACCCGGAAGCGATAAACTAATGCATAATGAGAAATAGCGTGACTTATAATCACGTTATGTGAAAAAACAAACAAAATTCGTCGTAAACCGCCAAAAATGCGGTAAAATCAATATAAAAAGAGCAGATATGCAGACCTTAAATCTCATACCTGCTCTTGTTTTTATTGATTGGCCTGTGAATTGCCTGAGCAAAAATAAGACAATATCTTCACGGGCCGCCATTATGCATCAATTTTCGCCCTGCGAAAATTCATACACTCTCTTCATTCTCATATCAATTCGCGGTCTGTCACGCATATCGGTGGGGATAGCGGCAATTTCGTCAACTACCTCAATTCCGCTGACAACCTTTCCAAACGCTGCATAAGAGCCGTCAAGATGCGGAGCATCGTCGTGCATAATAAAGAACTGAGAGGATGCGGAGTTAGGGTCGTAGGCGCGAGCCATAGAGATAACGCCGCGAGTGTGCTTTAGGGGATTATTGAAGCCGTTTGCGGCAAATTCGCCCTTTATCTTTTCGTCGGAGCCGCCCATTCCGTTTCCGAGCGGGTCGCCGCCCTGAATCATAAAGCCGGGGATAACGCGGTGGAAGATTAAGCCGTCGTAGAAGCCCTCACGGACGAGCTTTGTGAAATTCGCAACAGTCACAGGTGCTACGTCGGGGTAAAGCTCAAGCTCTATTTTAGAGCCGTTTTCCATTTCAATAACAATCATTTTAAAAAATTCCTTTCATTGTTTTGTCTTTTGCGTTTTAAATACGTGTTTAGGGAATAAAATTATTGTAAGCAAATTTTTCACCAATGTCAAGCAGCGGAGGAAATAAAATGGAAAATAATTTCAGGAGCAGAGTGACATTTATATCGCATCTGGTTATATGTATCGTTGGAATATGCGCTATCGGATACGTTGGAGTTAGGTTTATTCTGCCCGCGTTACTTCCTTTTCTTATAGCGTGGGGCATAGCTATCGTCACCGCCCCTGCCGCAAAGCTTATAAATAAAAAAGTCTCCCTGCCGGAAAAGGCAGTCAGAGCCGTGTTGTCCTCGCTTATTATACTGTCGCTTCTCGGCGGCGCGGGGTATCTTATAGTCAAGCTTGCGGGACAGGCGCGCCAGCTTCTTTCGGTAATCAGCGAAAGTGCGGCTCTTGAGGAGCTTTTTACAAAGCTCTCTGATTCCGTATCGGGTATTTTCGGTGACGGAGAAAACGCAGGAATTTTCGGGGAGCAGCTCAAGGGTGCTGTCACTGCGGCGATAAGCTCGCTTATGAGCTCAGTCGGCACGGGAATAGGCACTATTGCGTCATCTGTTCCGAAATTTGCGGTTTTTCTCGTTATAACGGTCATTTCAACCGTTTATTTCTCCCTTGACCTTGAAAGAATAAATCTCGCTGTAAGCCGAATTTTACCCGAAAAAATACGAAGCTTCTGCAAAAGCTTCAAGGATAGCTCGCTAAAGCTTGCGTTTCGCTATTTGCGTTCCTATCTTCTGATAATGCTCATAACCTTTTCCGTTATGCTTGTGGGATTTACCGTTCTCAGAGTCAGATACGCGCTTCTTCTTGCGCTCGTCGTTGCAATTCTCGACCTTTTGCCCGTAATCGGCATAGGGAGCATACTCATTCCTTGGAGTATATGGAATTTCCTGATGGGTAACGCGCCGCTCGGTATCGGACTTCTCGTGCTTTTCGGCACAGCTGAGGTCATACGCCAGCTTGCTGAGCCGAAAATTCTCGGTAAAAGTCTGGGGGTGCACCCTCTCGTTATGCTGGTTTTGCTGTACGTGAGCTATTCGCTGCTCGGATTTGCAGGAATAATTTTACTGCCCGTCTTCGCCGTTATAATCAACACTCTGCACGAAAAAACGAATCCCTCCGAGGTCGAAGAGTCGGTCAGCGGCGGGGGAGAGTGAACGCCACGCGTAACCCTCTGCTTCAATTGCCCCTTTTATAATATCGGCATCGGGGTGAGCGTCAAGGTTACCTAAAAAGTAGACGGTCTTGCCAAGCACGCCTGAGCTGCCGCCTATAAATCCGTGAGCGTGAGGGGGCAGGGAAATCTTTTCACTCTCACGTATGCGCGTCACATGCAAGCCTGCCGCCTCAAGTGCCCTTGCCATACCCGAATCGGCTGTAATTGCGGCGTTTCCGAAGGCAAGGGAGGTGCAGGCGGTGTACCCCTGCCTGACGTTTATAATATCAAGTCCGCGCTCCTCGGCGTAAGAGAGAAGCTCTGCTGAGGCACTCTCTGTGCGCAGAAAAAGGTTATTTCCCGAAAGAAGCGCGCAAAACGCCACGTCCGAGGGGTACTCGGAGCCGAGAGTATCGTCGGTAAGCGAGAGCGTGATTGTCGGTATCTTGTTTGAAAGTGTGTCAAATATCTCGCGGTTTTCTCGGTATATTTTCTTAGTGGTTATAAGCCTTTTGCCGTCCGAAAAGAGAAGAATATCGGTATGTGACGAAATTGCCGGGGATAGCGCTGAGTGCGCTTTGAGATAAAGCGGAATCATGCCCTCGCGCCCGAGTGCCTCGCGGCATTCACCGGGCATGCGCCCGTCGCATATCGCGTATATCATAGCTTTCTCCTTCCGTAATAAAATACAAGTGCGCCAAAATGCAAAAGCCGTCCGCGCAAATGTGGAAAATTATAGCGTGCAAATGCAAAAGCCGTCCGCGCAAATGTGAAAAATTATAGCGTGCAAATGCAAAAAGCCGTCCTCGCAAATGTGGAAAAAACAAAAAGCACATAAAGCAAAAGAACTCCGCAAATTGTGCGGAGTTCTTTATGCTTTATGCACGCTCAACCTTGCCGGAACGAAGGCAACGAGAGCAAACGGAAACGGTAGTGTGAGCTCCGTTAACGACAGCCTTTACCTTGCGGATATTAGGCTTCCAGGTTCTGTTAGTTTTACGGTTGGAGTGAGATACGTTGTGTCCGAAAGTAACACCCTTACCGCAGATACTGCACTTAGCCATTTTGACACCTCCTGATACTATGCCGAATGATCGAAATTTATGTTAATTTTATTAAAACCACAAATCAGCGTTACCTATTATAGCATATACTTTTTCAAAATGCAAGACCTTTGCCGAAATTTTTTCAAAAGTTTTTTACAGCTTTTCAAAGAGTGCCTTGCCGGCTCTGCGAGCCAGGACGGAAAGAGTAACGTAAAATACGAACAGGAAAATGATAATGGTGATATACGAGATAAGAATGGATATGAGCTCAGACGGACTGATTGAAAAATCAACGTCGATAAGGAAGCTCACGGTGAAAACCGTCTCCTTGACGAAAAGGTAGACGAATCCGACGAGCGATGCGAGGAAAAACGTGAAATTAAGCTCGCTCGAAAAGTCGAATATGCTGCTGCCATCGCGGATTTGCTCTCCGGCAGAGTCGGTACAGCGCCATTTTGCAATAAGCTTAATAAGATAATAGGAAACAATTATGACGGCGTAGTGAATGATACAGCCGACGACGGACCACAGCGCCGAATGCACACAGGACTCAATGCTGTCAAAGCCGTCATATACAAAATAAAGGTAGTAATACGGGAAAAGATAGAAGAATCTGGTAAGCGCAATGCCTATGGCATAAATAGGAGCTCTGCCGCCCGAAAGCACTGTGACCGAGAATAAAAGTCCTGCCGCACAAAGAGGAAACAGAACGTCAACGCCCGTCATAAGATATGAAATTACGTATACGTAAATATAGTATCCTATATCGGTATCGGCAATGCCCTCAAACTGAGTAAAAAGGAAATATATTATGAAAACGGCAAGGTTCGCTATGCCGAACCACAGAACCGAGTTTTTTATAAGCTTGCTTTTTTGTGCCACAAAAACCTCCGAGGGATTTTAATGCAGAATGCAAAATGCAGAATGCAAAATGATTGGTTAGTATAATTTTTCACCGGTATTGCGCCCGACGCGAGCCGGTTTTGCGAGAACTATCGGTATTTTAGCATATTTTTGCTCACTTTGCAAGTGCGAAGACTATTTTTTGACGGTAAATTGTGAACTTTTTGTAAATTTATAACAACTTTTTACTAACCCCTTGCATGCGTGCGCAAAGTATGATATTATATGAGGGCTGCGCAAAATCGCAGCGAATAAATAACACACACAGCGGTAGGTTATCTGCCGGTGCTTAAGGCTGATGCTTAAGTCGCAGTGTTCGCTGCTGTGGAGGAAAAACCAAGGAGGAACATAAAAATGTTCGAAATCACAATCAAGCAGTTGCTTGAAGCAGGTGTTCACTTCGGTCATCCCACTAAAAAGTGGAATCCTAAGATGGCTGAGTACATCTTCACTCAGAGAAACGGTATTCACATTATCGACCTTCAGAAGACCGTTAAGAAATTCGAGGAGGCATACAACTACGTATCTGCTCTCGCTCAGGAAGGCGGCACAATTCTCTTCGTAGGTACCAAGAAGCAGGCTGCTGATACCATTAAGGAAGAGGCAGAAAGATGCGGACTTTACTTTGTAAACGCTCGCTGGCCCGGCGGTATGCTTACCAACTTCCAGACTATCAAGAAGTCTATCAAGCGTCTTAAGGACCTTGAGAAGATGCAGGCAGACGGAACCTTCGACCTTCTTCCCAAGAAAGAGGTAGCTAAGAAGGTTAAGGAGATTGAGGACCTTGAGAAGTCTTACGGCGGTATCAAGGAAATGGAAGCTCTTCCTTCTGCAATCTTCGTAGTAGATACCCGCAAGGAGAGAAATGCAGTTCTTGAGGCTAAGAAGCTTGGCATTCCCGTTATAGCAATCGTTGATACCAACTGCGATCCCGACGATGCAGATTACATTATTCCCGGTAACGATGACGCGATCCGCGCAATCAAGCTTATCGGTGCAGCTCTTGCAGACGCTGTAATCGAGGCTCATGGCGGCGTTCAGGAGACTCTTCCCGAGGAGGTAGCCGAGGAGGCTGCTGCTGAGGAAGCAGAGGAGATTGCTGAGTAATTTCAGCTCCCCAAATTTCTTAATTAAATAAAGGAGAATTAAAATGGCATTTACAGCTAAGGACGTAGCCGAGCTCAGAAAGCAGACCGGCTGCGGTATGATGGACTGCAAAAACGCTCTTACCGAGGCAAACGGTGACGTTGAAGCAGCTATAAAAATCCTTCGTGAGAAGGGAATGGCAGCAGTTGCCAAGAAGGCAAGCAGAATTGCAGCTGAGGGTATCGTTGATATCATGACTATTGACGACGTTACCGCTATGGTAGAGGTTAACTCCGAGACCGACTTCGTTGCAAAGAACGCAGTTTTCCAGGAATTCGTTAAGGATATCCTTAAGACCATAATCAAGAATAAGCCCGCTGACGTTGACGCTCTTATGGAGTGCGCTTTCGAGGGTCAGGAGGCAGGCAAGGTTTCCGATGCTCTTGCAGAGAAGACCGGTGCTATCGGTGAGAAGCTTTCTATCCGCCGCTTCGTTATTCTTGAGGGTGCGGTTTCCACCTACATTCACGGTGCAGGCGCTACCGGCGTTGTAGTTACCTTCAATACCGACCTTGCAGCTGCTGACGGCTTCAAGGAGTGCGCAAAGAACGTAGCTCTTCAGGTTGCGGCAATGCCCGTTCAGTATCTCAACAAGGAGAGCGTTCCCGCTTCTGTTATCGAGGAAGAGAAGGGAATCCTTGTCTCCCAGATGAAGCAGGATCCCAAGATGGCAAACAAGCCCGAGCAGGTTCTTGCTAAGATAGTTGAAGGAAGAATCGGCAAGTTCTACGAGAACAACTGCCTTCTTGAGCAGGCTTACGTTAAGGACGATTCTCTTACCGTTTCCAAGTACGTAGCTTCCGTTGCCAAGGAGCTTGGCGGCAGCATCACTGTTACCGGCTTCGTTCGCTACGATAAGGGTGAGGGTATTCAGAAAAGAGAAGAGGACTTCGCAGCGGAGATACAGAAGATGGTTCAGGGCTAATCCCGGCTTCTAAATTTTCGAATAACCAAAAAGGCAGGAACTAGGGTTCCTGCCTTTTCTATCTTCGTTTTATATGTTTTTATTTCTATCTTTTTCTGCGCTATTCTTTTATTTCGGCTTTTCGCATAAATTAGTCTTAAGGAGATATATTTATGAGTGATAAGCGGGGAATTTCTAACAGACAAAAATTTTTCTATAACGGGATTTTACTGACAGCCGTGGGAATCGCAATGCGTACCGTGGCTCTTTTTTTCAATGCGTTTTTAACTCGCGAGGTCGGTGCTGAGGGGATAGGTCTGTATACTCTTGTTATGACGGTATATAGCTTTGCCGTTACCTTCGCAACCTCCGGAATCAGCCTGACTGTGACCCGTCTGGTAGCCGCGGCAATGGGGGAGGGAGAGCGCGGTGAGGTGTCCCGCGTTTTGAGCGGTGCCGTTCTTTATGCCTTGATATTCAGCACGGCGGCTACGGTAGCGCTCTTTTTCGGTGCCGCAGGCTTCGCACAGTACGTGCTTTTCGACGCACGAGGCGCAGCGTGCCTGAGAATTTTATCCCCCTCGCTCATACCGCTTTCGCTGGTGTCGGTATTTTCGGGGTATTTCGTCGGGGTAAGACGCGTTGGCTGTAATGCCGCAACTCAGATTTTCGGTCAGCTTTTTAAGATAGGTATAACGGTTTGGCTGGTTACCAAAGTTTCTCATATGGGCGTTGAATATTCCGCGGTCGCGCTTTCGCTCGGAACGACGCTTACCGAAATAATCTGCTTTGGCGTTATATTCATTCAGTTCCTCATAGATAGGCGCCGTGCCGAGAAAAAGTCGGGCGCACAGATAAAAGGCGTTGCCGAAATGGCAATACCTCTAGCACTCTCGGCTTACATAAGGCAGGCGCTCCTGACACTTGAGCATATACTTATTCCAAAGCGTCTGCAAAAGCGCGGAGAAAGCAATTCTGAGGCTCTGTCCTCCTACGGAACTCTGCACGGTATGGCACTGCCGATGATTTTATACCCAATGGCAACGCTTTCCTCGTTTGCCGGTCTTCTAGTTCCCGAATTTGCCGAAAGAATGGCGAGAAATGACGAGAGAGGTATGCGTAAGGTCGCAAGCGAGGCGTTCTCACTCACGTTGATTTATGCCGTCGCAACCTCGGCATTCCTGCTTATCTTTTCCGAGGAGCTGGGGTACGTTATATATAATTCCTATTCAGCCGGCAGATACATTGCAGTGCTTGCTCCGGTTGTTCCGATTATGTATCTTGACCACGTCACCGATTCTGTGCTAAAGGGCGTAGGTGAGCAGGTATACTCAATGTGGGTAAATATAACCGATTCGCTGCTTTCAATATTTCTCGTCTGGTTCCTCATTCCCAGAATGGGAATTATGGGTTACGCCCTTTGTATAGTCATTATGGAGGGGTATAATTTCGTGCTTTCGGCTATACGCCTGCTCGCAAGAATTAAGTTCAGAATTTCATTCACAAAATCCCTCGTTTTCCCTTTGATAGCGGCATGCGTGTCGGCTTTTTTGGTGAAAAACCTCTTTCTCCCCGAAGGCTCGGGCGCAACGGCGCTCTGGCTCGCCCTTAAGCTCGTCTTCTCCGCCTGCGCATTCTTCGTAATCTTCAAGCTGCTCTGCTTGGCATACGATGCCGTAACGAAAGCAAAACGTATACCGAAACGCTAGACAAATTATAATCCTCTTGCCTAGCCTATTTAAAAATCTATATCTGTTACGTTGAATATTCGTTTGCCTTTTTGCTTTGCAAATTGATACGTTTTGTATGCACCGCCACTTCTATGATTGATACCGCAGACAACTAAATCCGCCTTTTCTACCATCCAACTATTTCGGTAAACTATGGCAAATTTCAAAGGCTTGTCTTCAATCTCCGGATAGATAATCTCGTCATATCTCCGCTTTTCGTAAATTAATCTGTTTTTTTGATAACTGTCGGTTAAGTAAGGAGTAATAAAGGCAAGCGAAACATTAGGGTGTGTTTCCTTGTATTTTTTACAACATTCGTAGGCAAATCCGTCAAATTCTCCGTATCCTCCCAAATACATATCTGCAGGTGCGTTTCCTACCTGTTTATACAAAAAGTCAAGTATTTTTTGTCTATATTTCGCCGTGGTTTTGAATAATGAGTGTCCGAAAAATTTAATAATCATACTATCCTCCCCTCTATGTAGGTACACCTACATATTTTACTACACCTGCATCTAAAAGTCAACCGATATGTAGGTATACCTTCTTACATTTTTTCTTTTGGCTTGGTAAAATGTATACGTAGGTAGACCTACGGAGTTAAAGCTACGCAGGGAGGAGGTGCCGGCATGACTGTAAATGACGCTGTCGCGAAGCGAATATCCGGTTTGCTAGCTAAGAAGGGTATGTCACAATACCGATTGGAACAGGAATCGGGAATACAGCACGGCAGTATGCAGTGCATAATGAACGGACGAAATAAAACGGTAACGCTGAGCACCGTAATTATGCTAGCAAAGGGATTTGGAATTTCGGTTACAGAGTTTTTAGATGACGAGATTTTTACCCCCGAGAACTTAGAAATAGAGCAGTAATGGACTGCGTGATTTAGGCGCAACCGAATAAAACAAAAACGGCAGAAGCATTGTCGAAAAAACAGTGCCTCTGCCGTACTTTTATGAAATTTTGAAAGAATTGAGGTTGAAACTGCAAATCAAGTTAGATTTACGAAAAATACCTTATCTAACCTTCATTATGCATTTTGCATTAATTTGCGCCTCGCGCAAATTCTCACTCTTCCTCTGCCTCTGCCATCTCCTCCTCGGAGAGCTTTCTGAGTCTGAGGTTTTCAAGACGTCTGCCGTTCATTTTGATTACCGTTGCTGCAAGACCGTCTGCCTCGAAGGCGTCGCCCTCGCAGGGAATTCTCGCAAGAACGTCGATAACCCAGCCGTTGACTGTCAGAGCGTCGGTTTCCTTGTCAATGCCGATTTCGTCGAATACCTTGCTGATATTCGCTTTGCCGCTGACTATGTATTCGTCCTCACCTATTTCACGAACGTCGAGCACAACGTCGTCGTGCTCATCCCATATATCTCCGACGATTTCCTCAAGAATGTCCTCAAGAGTAACGATACCTGCAGTTGAACCGTATTCGTCGGTAACTATCGCCATGTGAAGCTTTCTTGATTGAAGCTCCTTCATAAGCTCGTTGACCTTTTTGTTCTTGGTAACGAACATAACCGGCTTGAGAATGGAATCTATATCGCTGAATTGCTTGCTGAAGAAATCCTTGTAGTAGAGAAGTCCTGTGATATTGTCGATATCGTCCTCGTATACGGGAAGTCTGGAATAGCCGGATTCCACGAACAGCTCGCGGATTTCATCAAGGGGAGAGTTTTTATCTATTGCGGTAATGTCGATTCTGGGAGTGAAGATATCGGCAACCTCAAGGTCGTTGAACTCTATCGCACTTCTGATAAGCTCGGTTTCAGCCTTGTCAAAGTTTCCGTCCTCCTCAGCTTCTTCAATTATAGTGATAAGCTCCTCTTCGGTGATGCCTGATTCCTCGTCGGACTTGAATATGAGCTTAAGCAGCTTCTTTAACTGCTTGAAAAGGAGGCTCAGCGGCATGAAAACGTAAATCAGCGCGCTGATAAGCGGTGCCGCGAACATGGAAAAGCTCTCAGGCATTTCCTTCGCTATTGCCTTGGGGGAAACCTCGGCAAAGATAAGCACTACTATAGTCATAACTACAGTCGAAACTGTTGAGCCGATATTCTGGTCATTTAGAAGATTGACAAACAGAATAGTTGCCATTGAAGACGCCAGAATGTTAACTATATTGTTTCCTATGAGAATGGTGGAGATAAGAGTGTCGTAGTTATCCGAAAGCCTGACGACGCGCTCGGCGCGCTTGTTGCCTCCCTCTGCCATCGTTTTCATTCTTATTCTGTTAAACGTGGAGAATGCAGTCTCCGTTGCCGAAAAGTATGCGCTCATTATTATACAGAAAAATATAATGCTGAGTAAAACTATACTGTTCATGATGGTTTTGTTTTAAAAAAGTTCCTTTCTTATGTAAAGACTTGTACGGGCTTATTTCAATGGTTTACGCACCCTTTGCACCCCTCCGAGAAAGCAAAAAAAGCCCAGCCACACGGTATCTCGGAAAAAATCCGACGTATTTCCGTCCGGCTAAGCCACGTATATTACATTCTTACGGTGTTAGGATAACAATCCGCGTCGTCGTCCATGAAAAAACTCCTTATCTTCGGCGCAAGCTATACGCTGTTATAAATCATTATAGCAAAAGAGTAGCAGTTTGTCAAGCATTCGGGAGAAAATGGTCAAAATGCACAAAACGCCCCCGTTTTTTATTTGAATATTTAACCAAAAAATTCTTGTTTTGGTGTTTTTGCACAGAATAAGGCGGCGTCTTCGGCAAACGCTTGCGGTTTTCAATAATATATAAATTTTTCTTTTTTTCCGTTGACTTAATATCTGTAAAGTGTTATAATCTTAGTTAGTAACAGGCGGGTGAGAATAGGAGAAAACGGCTTTTCCGATGCATGCTCAGCAAGACTTTGCAAGAGAGATAAGCGACGAAAGCGCTGAAAATCCAGGCTTCCGAGCGTGTTCGGATTATTTCCTCTTGCCTAGCCGTAAGATAGTCGAACCCATAAGGCTTATTGGTTCGATTTTCTTGCCTACAGAAGAACAGGAGAAAATCAGACAGATGATTAAGAAATTACTCGGAAGCGTGCGCGAGTATAAGCTTCCGACGGTTATTACGGTCTTGCTTATGATAGGCGAGGCGGCGGTTGAAACCTTTATACCGTTTATAACCGCAGACCTTGTTAACAAAATCGAGGCGTCGGCAGATATGGCAACGATACTCAAAACCGGTGCTTTGCTTATCGCGCTTGCCGCGGTTTCGCTCACCTGCGGCGGACTTGCAGGTATGATGAGTGCAAGAGCCTCGGCAGGCTTTGCGAAAAATCTCAGACAGGATATGTTTGCTAAGGTGCAGACCTATTCCTTTGAGAATATTGACAAATTCTCAACCTCCTCACTCGTGACGAGAATGACAACCGACGTAAACAATGCCGAAATGTCGTATATGATGATTATAAGAACGGCAATAAGAGCACCGCTTATGCTCATATTCTCGGTTATAATCGCATTTGTAATGGGCGGTGCTTTGGCTACGACCTTCGTCGTTATAATACCGGTTCTTGCATTTGGTCTTATAATGGTAGGAAGATTTGCAATGCCGGCATTCCGCAGAGTGTTCAAGAAGTACGATAAGCTCAATGAGTCGATAGAGGAGAACGTAAGAGGCGCAAGAGTGGTCAAGGGCTTCTCTCGCGAAAACTATGAAAAACGCAAATTCGGCGTTGCCGCCGAGGATATAAGAGGCGATTTCACAAAGGCGGAAAGAATAGTTGCGCTTAATACTCCGATTATGCAGGTTTGCCTGTATTTCAATATGATTTTCGTCCTCTTCGTAGGCTCAAAAATGGTAATTTCGAGCAGAGGCTCAGCGGTTAACGTCGGTCATATTTCTGCCATGCTTACTTACGGTATGCAGATACTTATGTCGCTGATGATGCTCTCTATGATATACGTAATAATCACCATGTCCACCGAGTCCTTCAAGCGAATATACGAGGTGCTCTCGGAGGAGTCAAGCCTTGTCAGCCCCGAAAATTCCGTTAAGGAGGTTGCCGACGGCTCGGTTGAGTTCAAGGGCGTCAGCTTCAAGTATTCCCTTGAAGCCGAAAAGGCAGCAATATCCGATATCAATCTCAAAATCCCCTCCGGAGCTACCGTCGGAATTATCGGCGGTACCGGTTCAAGCAAATCCACCCTCGTTCAGCTCATTCCGCGCCTTTACGATACTACCGTTGGCTCGGTTCTCGTCGGCGGTGTGGACGTGCGTGAATACGACCTCGACGTGCTTCGTGCATCGGTTGCCATGGTGCTTCAGAAAAATCTGCTCTTCTCGGGAACCATCAAGGAAAATCTGCGCTGGGGTAACGAGAGCGCAACCGACGAGGAAATAGAGGAGGCGTGCCGTCTTGCCGAGGCTGACGGCTTCGTAAAATCCTTCCCCGACGGCTACGATACTTATATAGAGCAGGGCGGAACCAACGTCTCGGGCGGTCAGAAGCAAAGACTTTGCATAGCCCGCGCGCTTCTCAAAAAGCCCAAAATACTTATACTTGACGACTCAACCAGTGCGGTTGATACAAAAACCGATGCTTTGATAAGGCGCGGATTCGAAAAATATATCCCCGAAACCACGAAAATCATAATAGCTCAGAGAATCAGCTCGGTAATGGAAGCCGATATGATACTGGTGCTTGACGGCGGCTCTCTTACTGCCGTCGGAACTCACGCTGAGCTTATGGAACGCTCGGATATATACCGCGAGGTTTACGAGCAGCAGACCTCCGGCTCTGAAGAGGGAGGTGCAGGCAATGAATAAACCGTTAGCGCTTGGCGCACCCAAAAAGCGAGCAGTGCTCACAAGACTTATTTCAATGCTCTTTAAGTCATATCCCGTGCTGATTCCTCTGACTATGGCGTGCATAATTTTCGGTGCGGCTGTGTCGGTTGCTCCGGCAATATTCTTAGAGCAGATAACAGGACTTATTATCAAGTACACAGCCGGCGGTGACTGGACCGGTGCCGCAAGCGAGATTGTACCCAGAATTATCATTCTCGCCTCGCTTTACGTTATTTCCTCCTGCGTTATAACTCTTGACTCTCAGCTTATGGCGTATATAACCCAAGGCTTCCTTTGCAAGATGCGCCGCAGAATGTTCGAGGGTATGCAGAATCTTCCGATAAAGTATTTTGATACCCATAAGCACGGCGATATAATGAGCTATTACACCAACGACATAGATACCCTGCGTGAGCTTATTTCGCGCTCACTGCCGACGCTTCTTCGCTCGGGTATCATAGTCGTAGCTGTCTTCTTTGTTATGCTGTATTACAGTATCTGGCTGACGCTCGTTCTTCTCGTCGGCGTCGTGGCTATGCTCTTCGTTTCTAAGAAGGCGGGCGGTGGCTCTGCCAAATACTTTATAAGGCTTCAGAAATCGGTTGCGGGACTTGAAGGCTACGTTCAGGAAATGATGAACGGTCAGAAGGTTATCAAGGTCTTCGGCAGAGAGGATAAGTGCCGCCGGGAGTTCAACGATGCGGCAGAACGGCTCTGTGAGGACGGAACCAAGGCTCATACCTACGCAAACATTCTCGGCCCTGTAATTATGAATATAGGTAACGTAACCTACGTAATAATCGCAACGGTCGGCGGCCTTTTCACAGTCATTCCGAATTTCCAAAACCTCAGTCTTTCAATGCTCTTTGGCGTCGGTATCGTGTATGGTGTAAATATCATAATTCCGTTCATGAACATGACGAAGCAGTTTACGGGTAACGTAAACCAGGTTTCCCAGCAGATAAACTCTATCGTTATGGCAATGGCGGGTGCAGGAAGAATATTCAGTCTTATCGACGAAGCTCCTGAGCAGGACGACGGATACGTAACACTCGTTAACGCTAAAATAGATTCCGACGGAAATATTACCGAGTCGGAGCAGAAAACGGGGCTGTGGGCATGGCGTCATCCACACGGTGACGGCACCGTTACCTACACTCAGCTCCGCGGTGACGTAAGAATCAACGAGGTTGATTTCGGATACGAGGAGAATAAGCCGGTGCTTAAGAACGTAACTGTCTACGCTGAGCCCGGACAAAAGGTTGCGTTCGTCGGTGCGACGGGCGCAGGAAAAACCACGATAACGAACCTTATAAACAGATTTTACGATATTGCCGACGGAAAAATCCGCTACGACGGGATAAATATCAATAAAATTAAAAAATCCGACCTGCGCCGCTCTCTCGGAATAGTTTTGCAGGAAACCAATCTCTTTACAGGCACCGTAATGGAGAATATAAGATACGGAAAGCTTGATGCGACCGATGAGGAGTGCATTGCAGCGGCAAGACTTTCGGGTGCAGATGATTTCATAACCAGGCTTCCTCACGGATATCATACGGTTATAACCGGAAACGGTGCAAATCTTTCTCAGGGGCAGCGTCAGCTTATAGCTATTGCAAGAGCTGCGGTTGCAGACCCGCCTGTAATGATTCTTGACGAGGCAACGTCGTCAATAGATACCAGAACCGAGGCAATAGTTGCAGCCGGAATGGATAAGCTGATGGAGGGAAGGACGGTATTCGTCATAGCTCACCGACTCTCCACTGTCAGAAATTCCGACGTTATAATGGTTCTTGACCACGGCAAAATAATCGAACGCGGTTCGCATGACAAGCTGATAGAGGAAAAGGGAATGTACTATCAGCTTTACACCGGCGCTTTTGAGCTAGAGTAATTCGGAGAGGCATATTCTTCGTAATACCGCGCCAAAAATCCTCGAAATATGAAATATTCCTTCGGTTTTTTGACTTGTCTTACGAACAATCTCCACTCTCCGACGGAGAGGCATATTCTCCGTAATACCGCGCCAAAAATCCTCGAAATACGAAAAAATTCCTTCGGGTTTTTGACTTGTCTTACGAACAATCTCCACTCTCCGAGCTTTCTCGGCTGCCTTGTTGGTACTTTTGAGAGGCATATTCTCCGTAATAGCGCTCCAAAAATCCTCGAAATATGAAATATTCCTTCGGGTTTTTGATTTGTCTTACGAACAATCTCCGCTCTCCGAGAGTTGCACAACAGGATTTCGTACAGGAATTTAGGCGTTTTGGTACTTATATTGCCGTGACTTGATATTTGCTCTACCAACTCAAATCTTACGAGGTGAAAAATGAAAGGCTGCTCGTTTACAGGACATAGAGATATAGCACCCGAGCGTATGAAGCGGCTCGAAAACCTCGTTGAGCGGGCGATAGCATACGCCTATGGCGAGGGGTGCCGCAATTTTTACAGTGGCGGTGCTCTTGGCTTCGACACACTCTGCGCCAAGGCGGTTTTGAAATTCAGAATAAAGAACCCCGATGCAAGACTCGTTATGGTTCTGCCCTGTATATCGCAGGCGGACGGTTGGGATAGGCGTCAGATATCGACCTACGAGTATATACTCTCTTGCGCCGACGAGGTTATATACACCTCGGAGGAATATACCGACGGCTGTATGAAGAAAAGAAACGCATATCTTGCCGAAGTCTGCGATATTCTCATAGCCTACTCGGGCAGAGAGCGCTCGGGCAGTGCGCAGACGGTCCGCATGGCGCAAAAACTCGGGAA
>JAZNDN010000099.1:0-19895 GCA_045588085.1 Eubacteriales bacterium | reverse complement strand
AGTGTGATACTTGTGATTATCAAATGGCAAACAGTGGCGGTGCTCCTGGACAACCTGAAAATCCCGATAAGCCTAACGATGGACTTTCTACGGGTGCAATCGTTGGTATCGTTGTGGGTTCGGTAGTTGTTCTTGGACTTGGTGGTTTTGCTATCGTTTGGTTTGTTATCAAGAAAAAGAGTTTTGCTGACCTTGTTGCAATCTTTAAGAAGAAATAAACCTAACTAAATAAAACCTATAAACGGTGGATGGAAACGTCCACCGTTTACTTTTAATGGTTTTATAATAAATTAAAAATGTTATTTTAGATATTGTTGTTTGAATAGTTCAAACGCTATCACCACTTGCCCGCCAAAAAATTCGACAAGTTTCGACTTGCCGAATTTTTTTATCCATTGCGAAAGCAATGGCATATCATCACGCTTTAGCGTGCATCTCATCACCGAAGGTGCATATCATCAGCCGCAGGCTGTATCCTCTTTCGCAATGATGATATACAACGGCGAGCCGTTGGTGATATACAATTCTTACGGAATTGATGATATGCACGCCTCGCGGCGTGATTGAGTACGGGGGTTCGAATCCTTATCGCAAACTGAAAAAATATCTTTTTCGTAGTCGTTTTCTATCTATGGCGGCGGAACCAGTTCGCTCGCACTCAGTTCCTGAGCGCAAGCGAAGGAATGGGTTCGCATTTGCCGCTTGAAGTTCGGCAAGCTTGCTTGCCGGGCGCAGAGTGCGGATATCCTCGCTCCGCGAGTATCCTGCATTCCCTATGCACTACCCAAAGTACTTTTGTTAAAATCTGCTTTCGAAATTAACAAAACCGCTTTACTTTTATAAAAATTTTGTTATAATAGAAACCGTAAAGGTCTGGATTCTCGATTTTGCATTACAATAGAAAGGTCATAAATATGATACACTCCGATTGGCATATACACACAGAATATTCCTACGATGCGATTATTCCGCTTAATGAGATTGCTGAAAACGCGAAGACGACCGGGCTGCGCTACGTCGGAATTACCGACCACGTAAATTCCAATGATGAAAGCTTCCTATCGGATTTGCGAGCATCAGCCTCTGCAGTAAAGGAAGCTCAGAGAAAGCACCCGTTTATGATACTCGGAGCCGAGCTGACACCCATTGAAAAGCCGCTGTTTGACTATATTGCCAAAAATAAAAACTCTGACGGATACATAGCACCCACCGGCGAGGTGCCCTACGGAATTGAGCTTGCTCAAACCAAGGAAGAGCTTCGTGCTCTCGGGGTCCGCTACACTGTCGGCGCGTCGCACTGGAGGGTTGATATTCCCGGAGGTGAAATCCTTCCGCCCGACCTAAATGCAGATATAAAGGAATGGTACCGCCAACAAATGTGGCTTGCATGCGACGAACGCGTGACGATACTCGGCCACCCATGGTATAACGGATACGGAACGTGGTATGCAGATTTCTCAATTATTCCTCGCTCTATGAATGCTGATATTGCCGCAGCCCTGAAGGAAAACGGAAAATACGTTGAATGCAACGCGCATTTCTTCGTCAACGAACGTCCTACAGAAAAATTCAGACACCAGTACGCAGAATTTTTAAGAGAGCTTTTCGAAATGGGAATTCCCATAACCTACGGCTCGGATAACCATTATGAATACGGTGACCACCGTCATATCGTTGAAACCTATCTTGCCAAGGCAGGATTTACCGACGGTGATATTTCAGAGCTTTCGGATTCTGTTCTCTGGTAAGCTCATATTATACAAATCAAAAAACCTCTTGCCAGTATATCGCTACCGCAGGAGGTTTCTGTTTTTTTCGAATTTTTATTACCTATTCCATAAAAAGCGTTGCGCAATCACAGAATCAAAGCCTGCCGCTTTGGCTTTGTGTGCTTTTTCGGTAGGAAAGAGGAGACATACCAAAAAGCTCCTTAAACGCCTTGCCGAAATAACTGCCGCCGCCAAATCCAACCTTTAATGCAATTTCCGTCATCGGAAGAAGCGTTGAAGAAATAAGCAGCTTCGCGCGCTCAAGCCTGTATGCCAAAAGATAATTGGCAAACGGACAGCCAAAGGTTTTCTTAAATAGCCTGCAAAAGTAGCTGTGACTCATATACATAGACTCCGCCGCTGTGGCAGAGGTGGGGGCTAAGGCGTAATTTTCGAGTATGTAATTTATAGCACGCTCGGCAAACGAGCTTCCATGATTATCAACGGCTCCATCGGTAAAATAATTTTTTCTTTTCAAGACGTAAAACAGAAGCGAGATATTTCCGACCGCCTCAAGCTCCCAGCCATCACCGCCAAGCTCGCAAGCGCGACACACCGCAGATACGTATTTCTGGAGTCCCTCATCACAGCACAGCTCTCCCGATACCAGATGCTTCACCGAGAGCGAATGCTCCTCAAGACCCATTACGAGCTTCTCATCACTCAGAAGCTTAAGGTCGAAGCAAATGCAGTCGTACGATGCCGAGGTGCCTTTATCAATCACCGCTCTATGTATAGCGTAAGGCGGAATTATCAGAATTTCGCCCACCTTCAAATCGTATTCCAGAGAGTCTACCCAAAATTTCGCAGTTCCCGCAGTCATTGATATAAGCTCAATTTCCTTATGCTGATGCGAAATTACGCCCCTGTCCTTCGAATCTCGGCGTGCTCTGTTCAAAACCGCAAAGGGCGCGGTTATACGCATTCTCGTCACCTTCGACACGTTTGCAGGATTCGACCATAATTTCCGTATAATGGGAACGCGCGGAAGCGTTGAAACCGACCAAACCAAGCCTCTTAGTGAGGCGCATACCTTTGCACGCTTCTCTGATATTCCCGGCTCAATAGACAGCAAGATTGAAATTCCCGTAGCTCTCAAGTTCCCCGGTCAAGAGGATAACAACAGCGGTCACGGCGGAGCCGACAAAAATATGCTTATTGCATTCTGCGACTGCATAATAAACGACACCGAGCCTCCGATTAACGTCGACCTCGGAATACGCATGTCAATCCCCGGCATTATCGCGCACGAATCCTCGGTGCTTGGCGGTGCCGTGCTGGAAATACCTCAAATATAAAACAGTAGTTTACATTTTGCCCTGCAAAAGCAAAATAAAAGACGCTAAATAATACAAAAAAAGACCTTATCGCACAAAGCTTTTATTCCGGCTTTTACGATAAGGTCTTATTCATTTGTAAGGCTTTCTTTCGTCGGTCAGACCAAGAATGTAATCGGTTGAGGTTTTGTAGTATCTGGCAAGTGCTATAAGGGACTGCAGGGGCAGCTGCCTCTGACCGTTCTCATACTGCGAGTAGGTGTTTTGCTTTACGTTTAAATAGTCGGCAATTTGTTTTTGAGTAAGGTCCATATCCTCACGCAAATCTCTTATCCTCATCTTATATCTCCCAAGCTTTATATTACGGGTCGGAAATCATCACCTAAAATCAAAATCGGTGCTTTTGCAATTATTTTTACCCGTCTACGTGATATTATAAAAAATCACAGATTGAGATATTGACATTTATCTCACTTTGTGATATACTGAGGGTAATTTCGAGTATTAGTGTGCAAAAAACGGCATTAATACCCGTCAAAAGAAAGGACAGTATCATGACTAAGAAGAAAATTTTAGCAATCGTTCTTGCTGCGGTTATCCTCTGCGGAGCCGGTGTAGGTATCGGATTCGGCATTTACAACAGCCGCCCCGAAAACGTAGCAATTCAGTCGATTGCTAATACGATTACCGAATTTGGTGAGCGCGAGGAAATTTATCCCATAGCCAGCATGCTTAAGCAAGGCTCACTAGAGGCTTCTATGACCAAGCTCAAGAGCGACGGTGAAAGCCTTATAGGAGACGCCTCCGTTTCCGGAAAGCTCTATTTCTCACCCGATGCATTTGCGGCGGAGGATATCAAATTTAAGTATAACGATATAAAAATCAACGCCGATGCTTACATATCCCACGATATCTTCTACGTTAGCGAAAACGAAATTCTTGACGGCGAATACGGCATTGATTTGAGCAATCCTTCAAAGCTTGCGGAAGAGCTTGAGGATTCCATCTTTGCACCCGGCTCGAAATCCGGATACGAAATCCCCGAGGAAATCTTTGATCCCATAATCGAAATTCTAGAAAATCTTGACCCCGACGCCATCGAAAAGGACTTCAACCAGATAAGCGAGACTTACGTAAAGCAGCTTTGGAAGATAATTTGCGAGCATGCTAAGTTCGAGGCGGAAAGAGATAATGTCAGAGTAGGCGGTGAAAAAATCAGCGCAAGAATCGTTACTATAACCGTCACCTCAGACGCGCTTTACGATATAATCAGCGATTTCTATGATTTCATGCTTGACGATGAGCTCATCATTGATTTCCTTGATACGCATTGCGAAGGAATTGAATCTGCATTTGAGGATATGCTCAACGGCGACAGCGTTTCGGAATATTACATACAGGCACTTGAGAGTCTTGAGGAATTCATCGACGAAGCGAAGAATCTTGATGACTATTTCGATGACGTAACGATTGAAATAGTAACTCCCAAACATAAGGCAAGAATCCTCAAGCTTGAGGTTTCTCTTGACGGAGAAAAGCTCGCCACTCTTGACGTCGGCAAGGACGGTATAAAGGATTCCAAAAAGATTTCATTTGAGTTTGGAAGCAACGGTCCCGAAATCGTTTATGAGGTAAAGCAGAGTGACAGAAAGAAATACGAGGCAGTTGTAGAGGTTGACGGTGATAGCGTAGCTGAAATACTCTACAATCGAAGCAAGGAGAAATTTGAGATTTCTCTTGGTAACAGCGAATACAGCGAGCTTGTTATCGAGGGCTCGCTCGTAAAATCCAGAAATACCTACACGCTCCGCGTTTCTGATTTTGTAAGCAAGTACGACGGTCAAACACAAATGTCGGTAACAACTGACCTTACGCTCGTAATCAAGACAAAGGATAAAATGCCTTCCGTTCCTAAGGATTACTACACCATTTCCGATATTGATGAAAAGGATATCGAGGCCTGGATAGAAAAGATACACGCTTTAGGATAAACAAAAAGGAGCCGCGGCAATCCGTCGCGCCCCATGCATAAAGAATACAGGAGCACCGACTCGGAGCTCCTGTATTTTTATTTTCTATTCGTTATATACTCCGGCGGGCAGGTGCCGGTTGCTTTTTTAATTCGCGGCTGAAATAATTATAATAAATTGTATCGAATAAGTCAAGTGTAACGAATTATTATTGCATCTGTTCATTTGCGGTGCTATTATAGTAAGGCAAAGTCGGGGGTATCTGTGTTAAAAAGATTTTAATCCTATCAGATATTGACTTTGCCGTTTGTTTATTGCTTCAATGCGTTTGGCAGAAATTCGCCTTGCTGATGCAATAGCTCCATATAAGGCAGATAATGCGTAGGTTTTCAATACAAAACGCTCGCTGCCGCACGGCAAAACCCTGAAAAACAGTAATCCCGGTGTGGACCGCGTTAAAGCATATTTCAACAGCTTTTATTCACATTGCCGAAAGGACCGAGTCTAAAATGGAACAAAAAAGAAGCAAAAAAGATTTATTCATGGCTATCCTTCTCACCATGATTCCCATGATTTTATGGGGCTCGTTATATCCCTTTATCAAGATTGGATATGAAGCGTTCGCTATAAACTCCGCAAGCATTCCCGATATTATAGTTTTTGCTTCTATGAGGTTCACCGTATGCGGAGCAATCGTTTGCGCAATAGCCATGATAAGACGCGACAAAATCGAAGCACCTCGTCTGAAAAGCGTCGGCAGTATTCTTCTTATCGGATTATTCTCGATAGTATTGCATTATGCGTTTACGTATATCGGACTGTCATTGGGCGACAGCTCAAAAACGGCATTGCTCAAGCAGCTCGGCGCGCTTCTTTATCTTTGTACTGCACCGATTTTTATAAAAGACGAGCGGTTTAATAAATTTAAGCTTATCGGCTCGCTAATCGGCTTTGGCGGAATCATAGCTATAAACTTCGGAACCGATTTTTCGGCTATTGCGATAGGCGATATAGTAATAGTTCTTGCCTCAATATGCTCGGTTATTTCCATGATACTTACCAAAAGAATTGCAAATAACACGTCTGCATTCTGGGCAACCGGAATATCTCAGCTCGGAGGCGGTCTGGTTCTTCTTACAGCAGGACTCATCACGGGCGGAAGAATTCCGCAAATCAACGCCAAAGCCGTTCTGGTCTTCGCGTACATATGCGTAGCTTCCATAGTAGCGTACGTGACGTTCTTCTACTGTCAGCGCAAATTCGCTACCTCAAAGCTTCTGATAATAAAATTCACCGAGCCGCTTTTCGCCTGCATTTTTGGTGCGCTTCTGCTCGGAGAGGAAATATTCAAATTAAACTATCTGATTGCATTTATACTCATTTGCCTCGGTATTGCAATAGGAAATATACGTAGCCGTAAGAGTGAATACACTCAAATGAAAGCACAAATTTTTGAAATAAAGCGTTTTGCCGTTCACGACGGTGACGGAATCCGCACGACCGTATTCTTCAAGGGCTGCCCACTGAGGTGCGCATGGTGCCATAACCCCGAGGGAATCGGATTCAAGCGCCAGCTTGCCTACTACGAGCATAAGTGCGTCGGCTGCGGCGAATGCGCCAAGGTCTGTCCCACCGGTGCACACTCGCTCTGCGACGGCAAGCACGTATTTGACAGAGAAAAATGCATCGGCTGCGGAAAATGCACCAAGGTCTGCCCTGCCTCAGCGCTCACTCTCTACGGAAACGAGGTTACGGTTGACGAGCTTCTCCCTGCGCTTCTTGAGGATAAGGATTTCTATGACAATTCGGGCGGAGGCGTTACGCTTTCCGGCGGTGAATGCCTTATGCAAGCAGATTTTTGCGCGCAGCTTCTGAAAAAGCTCAAGGCGGAGGGAATAAGCACCGCGGTTGACACCTGCGGCTTTGTCAAGTCCTCTGAGCTTGACAAGGTAATACCCTATACCGACGTATTTCTTTACGACCTCAAAGCATACGACGGTGGCGTGCATAAGCTTTGCACCGCGCAGGACAACAGCCTCATTCTTGAAAATCTGCGCTATCTTGACAGCCGCGGCGCAAAAATCGAGGTCAGAATCCCCTACGTCCCCGGCTTCAATTCGGCGCAAATTCCGGCAATCGCAAAGCTTCTCTCGGAGCTTAATAATCTGACCAAGGTCAGAGTTCTCGCCTACCACAGCTACGCGGGCTCAAAATACTCGGCGCTCGGTATGGAAAACACGCTCCCCGAAACGCTTCCCACCAACGAGGAGCTTGCCGCAGCAAGAGCCGAAATCGCGGCATACGGCATAAAGGTTATGGAATAAAAGTGCTCCCAAAAGCAAAACACTCATACAAAAAAGTGTGGATAAAGCAGTTTTTACGCTGCCTTACCCACACTTTTTGTTAGGCGATATATTCGTTGCGTATTCTACGTTAGCCAATACCGCCCTGCCTTTAAGTTGAAAATTGAAAGTTAAGTTAAATTGCCGAAAATTTCCCTTTATCTAACCTTAATTATGCATTATGAATTATGCATTAATTTGCATTATCTCGCATGCACATTATAACACATTTTTTGGTAAATGTAAATACCTAATTTAGCTGTAGCGCACACGCGGGTGAGCGCGTTTTTGCAGCTTTTTTGGCGCTTGATTGAAGGATTTGATAACATAATTGAGTTAACTCTTTACAAACGCCGCAATTTATGATAAAATTGTTTATCACAGTTTTTTCGCACGGGGTAAAGCGTGTTCCGTGCGGGAGGGAAAGGCAGTTTTTATGCTCGAAAGATATAAAACCTCGCGGCGCGGACATCTGACGACTCTTTTCGTTATGTTCGCAATTATGCTGATATTCAATATTCTGACCAAGCGCGTTGCCGACGATTTTATGTATATTTACAGCTTCGTTGACGACAAAAGGCTTGATAGCCTCGGTGCTATTATAGAGTCGCTTATTCAGCACGGTAAGGAGGGTAACGGCAGATATTTCGCGCATTTCTTCGCCTGCGTTTTCCTTGTTCTTCCGGATATTGTTTTCGACCTGGTTAATTCCGCGATTTTCGTTGCGGTGGTTTATATGATTTATAAAATCGCCCACGGTAAGCGAGAGGTGGACAATATCTTTCTGTGCGGAATATTTGGACTTATATGGCTCTTCCAGCTCGATTTCGGTCAGGTTTGCCTCTGGCTTGACGGCTCCTGCAATTATCTTTTCGGCGTTTTCTTCGGGCTTCTTTTCATTCTGCCTTATCTGCGCTCGGTTAAGGACGGAAAGAATCTTCACCCCGTGCTGATTATACCGCATATTGCCGTAGCTGTAATTCTCGGCGGATATCTTGAGCCGCTCTCGGTCGGCTTTATCGCTGCTGCCGCGCTCCTGCTTGCCGCAGACCTGTTTTATTTCAAAAATCTGCGCTCGCTGACGCTTATACCGGCGGGAATCGGCTCGCTGTTCGGTCTTGCAATTATGGCGTTTGCTCCGGGCGAGATAACCAACAAGCTCTCGGGTTTCCAGTTCCTCGAAACGCTTGCTGTCATCGGAGTTTCGCTTCTCGTGCTGGCGGCTGTTTCTCCCATAATTATCCTTTACGTAGTTCTTTTCAAACGTGCACGTGCTGAGGGCGTGGATAAGCGCATACTCATAACCTCACTTATCATTGCCGCAGGTGCGCTTATTTCAAATCTTATAATGCTTATAGCTACGTACTATCCTTTGCGTTGCAGCGTTGCGGTAGTATTTATGTCTATTCTTGCAACCGCTATTCTCTGGTGCAACGTTGAAAACCGCGATTTCGGAAAATTCGGCAGCAAGCTCGCCCGGGCGTTTTGTATAGTTCTTGCCGCCGCAATGCTTCTCGGTGCGATTGACGTTTCGATAACCTACGCCACGGTTACCGAGCATGAGGAAATGATTGAGGAGGCTATTGAGAACGGAGAGGACGAGATAGAGCTTTCGGTTCCGATTGCGGTAACGAGATACAACGCCATGCGCGGTCTTATGTATCTTGACACCTCGGGCAAGGGTAACTGGCCGGACAAATTCCTAGCCAGATATTACGGCATAGGTAAGATAACCGGAAGAAATGCATTGCTGGAATTTTTGGGGCTGGAATAACACTTTTTAAAGGCTCAGGCAGGGTTGCCTCAGGCAATTCTCGGAATTCCGTTAGGTCATTTTTTACTAAAAGAGCATATCGCATTTGTTACATTCGTAGAAAATGATGCGGTATGCTCTTTTTATAATACAAATATTTGAAAATTTATAAATTGTACTGTATAATTAACTATGAAGATATGCAACAATCACGAATCCTGTATTTCGGAGGATATATGAAACTAACCGTTAAACTTTTGAGCCTTGCGCTCTGCTTATGCATACTGCTCTGCTGCTTCGGTGCGCTTTGCATAGCCGAGGAGGGCGAAGCTCCTGACCTTACCGCCTATAACGGTAACACCAAGCTTTTCTGCGATATTGTGAGAGTTATCGGACTTTTGGAGTACGGAGAATCCGATGCGGAGAATGCGGAGCTTGCAGCTTTATACAAAAGAGCGCACATGATTATAAAATCAGGCCGCTACAACCCCGAGTACCCTGCCTTTGAGGCGGCGTATGCCATTTACAGCGGAGCCGAGGGCACCGTGGCACAGATTACCGCAGATATCTCGGAGGAGGTTGAGGCGGATATTCTCGACTGCTATGCGCAAATTTTCATGCAGGACACCGAATATTCGAAAAAGCTTGAGCTTACCGGATACGTTCTTTCACTCTTCGCGGAATATTCTGAATTTATCGACACCGAGAAGCAGGACATTGCCTTTATAAAGAATTTCTGCACCGATTATTTTGAGAATATCAAGGCAGACGGGAGATACTCCGCGACGCATTCTGCGAATCTGTCGGCTTTAAGCGAAGGACTTGCCGAGCTTGACGGCGCCACCGCTGAGGAGCTTACGGCAAAGCACGGGGAGCTTATGCGACTTTATTCCGCTTGCGAGATGGGACGGGGTCTTAGTGCGGCAGATGCTGAGCTTTACCGCAAGCTGACCGATAGGGTGGCTGACATAGCTACGGCAAAGGCGGTATTTTTCAGAACGCTTTCGATTTATGAATCAGTAAAGGGTTCAAGAGATGCTCAATACGATATTCTCACCGCGTGCTATTCAAGGCTTGCTTTTCTGGACGCGTCGCAGACCGACGTTGCACAGGCAATAGAGATTTTTGAGGGATACGCCGAGGCGTATGACAGCTCGGTTACTGTCGCAAACTCGGAATTTTCCGATGCCCAAACGGTTGCATCGGGGCTTCATAAATCAGATGCTGCCCTCTCAGATGAACAATGATTTTCAGAGGTTTTGATATGAGAAAATTTCTAGGAAAAATAATATGCCTCGCGCTAATCCTATCGGTTCTGGTATCGGTATTTTCGGTCATCGGACTTGCCGTATCCTACGACACAGGCAAGAGTGACGCAGACACAGAAGCCGAGCTTCCCTCAGCAGAGCCTACCGCCGCGAACTCCACGACAAAAGGATATATAAATTCCGGAATAGTTATGAAGGTCGGCTCCTCCTTTATGCTTTCCTACGGAAGCAGGACTCCGATTTTCGAGGACGGCAGCGGTGAGCCCTTCGGAAAGCCGATTAAGCTGGACGGCACGGTTTACGTTCCGCTTGCCGTTGCCTCGGGGTATGCCACTCCCTCCTGCGCACCGCAACCGCTTGACAACGGGCTGAGCTTTAAGCTTAGCACCGCAGTCGGCAACGTGATTTTGACGGTTCTTAAGGACACAGCTGCAACCCCGTCGGGCGAGGTTCGGCTTTCAGCACCGGTGATATACGGCACCTCTGAGCACAGCGTTGACTGCTATCCTCTTATAGCGCTTGACGACGTATCGCTTCTGTTCCCTGATATCAAGATTTTTTACGACCCTATGGGGTTGATTATCTTCACGAAAACCGCAATTGAGCTTGACAGAAACAGCAGCACCGACTTAAGTTATATGTTGGAGCTTATGCGTAAATTCGTTTTCGATTTTATTACGGGTGAAAATTTTTACGATAGAGTAAAGAAAAACACCGACGATTTTTCGCACCCTTATATATACGCAAATCAAGAACAGTTTGATTTTATAAACGATATTTACAAGGGAGAAAAAACCGACGAAACCTACCGCGGTTGGATTGATACGATTATCAAATCCGTCGACGGCCTCTATAGCAAATTTACTACTCTGCCAGACAAGCCCGCAATTACCGCAGACCCCAATGATTTCGATTTTACAAAGAAGCCGGATTACTATGAGCATCTGGCGTTTGAAATAACCAATCCTCTTGATAACGGAATCCAGGACGGTGAATGGATAAAAAATCTTGATTTTGACTACGGTCAATTTCCTGTCGTTAAAAACGGACTTTCCGAGCAACCTCTCGGATACCGCGGTAAGCATTGGAACGGCGGATACGAGTACTCCTCGGGAAGATGCGACGATTCAGCAAGCTATGCCGAAAACATAAGAATGCTTGCTCTCGGATATCAAATTACCCGCGACGAGAAATATGCTGTTTTAGCATACGAACTAACCCTCTCGCTGATGAAATGGGACCACTGGGCGCAGGGACATTTTCTTAACTGCGCTTCCACCGCTGAGGCAATCGGCTGTACTTACGACTGGCTTTATAATATCTGGGTCGAGCTCGGATACGACACCAACGCCGTTGCTCAGGCAATTTACGAAAAGTGCGTATTTTACGGATATATAGTATCGCTCGACCTTGCTACTCACGAATACTGTGAGTATTTCGACGAGGACGTTATTCCCGAAACCAACAGCTACGGCACAACCGAATACAACAGACTGTCTATAAACTGGAACGCTGTTTGCACCTCGGGACTTGTTACCGGAATGCTTGCAATTATCGGAGCTGAGGACAAAGCAGGCAATGACAAGCTTATCGGCACAAAAATTGATTTCACCACAACAAAGGGACATGGCATTATACAGGGAGGAAAAGACCCTGTAAACAACAGCGCGCACACTCATTACGAGGGAATGAATATTCTCTATTGGCTCATAGAGAGTAATCTTTACACGCTTGCGCTTCGCGGTCTTGCGCAGTACGCACCTGACGGTTCGTTTATTGAAGGACCCGGATACTGGAGCTATGCTACCAACAATCTAACTGAAATGCTCTGGGCTATAGATACTGCAGTCGGTGACGACCTTGGCTGGCACGAATTCTGGGGCATAGATATGACCTATTATTTCGCAGTAAATATAGAGTATCCTGCGCACACTCGCGCATCTGGATTCCAATACTGGAATTTCCACGACTGCTCCCCTTCGGTTATGAGCACCTCTATGTTCTTCTATGCAGCGCAAATGCTTGACGACCCTGCTCTTGCAGCAATAAGGATAGACCATCTTAACGCAGGCAAGGGGCTTTCCATATTCGACATACTCGGATACAAAGAGGACTATCTGTCGCTCAATCTCGACGACTACGCATTGAGCAAAGACTATACTATGCTATCCTGCAACGGTGCGGTAAGCCGCTCGGCATGGGAAAACGGATGTATTTTCGTAGGAATGATGGGTAATAAGAACGGAGATACCGCTCACGGTCAGGTAGACTCAGGAAACTTTACCTATGCAAGCCTTGGATACACCTGGTTTGTAGACCTCGGTTCCGACAATTACGACGTATATAAATACTTTTCCAACAGCGCAAATCTTTCATATAATCAGCGTCATTATTATTACAGAAACGGTGCAGAGGGGGCAAACACGGTTGCAATCACTTCCCGCCCCGACGATATCCCATACGGCCAGGCGTGGTCCGGTGGCGGATACCTCGTTCACGATAAACAGGCAAGCAGTGAAAACGGCTCGGTCACAATCCTTGAGAGCACGTCGGTATTTGGCTCTTACGCCAGCTCCTACAAGCGCGGTATGCTCTTCACCAACGACAGAACCACTGCCGTTATTCAGGATGAGTTAACCTTCAAATCGGCAGAATCAATTGCCTGGATTGCGCACACCGAGGTTAGCGCAAAGAATATAAAGATATCTGCCGACGGAAAAACCGCAATTCTTCAGCATCAGATAGACTCAAATATGCGCTATCTGAGAGCCAGCATAGTCACCGATGGGCCATCAACTTTGAAATTCGAGGTTATGACTCCGGGACTTAATAAGGACGGAAGCGACTTCCTTCTTGAAAAAACGCACAGACCCGGCTGGTCTTTAAGCATGGGCGGAGAGGACGAAACCAGCAGAAAGAAATATTCACGCCTGGTTATCAAGGCTGAAAACGTGACCTCATTCAACTGCGCGGTCGTTATTGAAGAGGTGTCGGACATTGCGGACCCGACGCCCGTCGGATACAGCTGGGACGATATGATGACGTGGGACGTTAACAAGGTTTACAAAACGACTCAGCCCGAAGCACCCGCTCCTTCAGAAGAAGACGAGATAACGCTCGATGACCTCGTTACCTATACAAAGGAAGCTGTCAAGCTCTTTGAGGGGAAGTATGCGTTTGTCAACCGTACCGCTCAGTTCTTCAAAACGCTTTGCTCGGCTTATGCCGTGCTTGAAAAGTATCCTCCCGAAAGCTTCGCAAACCGTGACGTTTTCAACAGAGCCTACGCCGATTATCTGAAGATGATGAAGGTCTATGACACGTATCTTGACTTCGCAAACGGTACCGGCTCGATTATAAGCGAAACCATGAAGGGACTTATCGGCATAAAGCCACCTAAGCAACTAAGCCAGAGCGTGCCGCAATCCGAAGGAAGCAGCGAATCCGGCAATACCGAATCAAACGGAGGCGGTGAAGCGGGTAGCGGTACTTCTGCACAGTAAAAACGACTGCTCATATCCGAGAGCAGCCTGATAAAAAAAGGGTGAGACGTAGGTTAATTCTATATCTCACCTTTTTATATGTAATTTGATTAAGGCTGACCTCTTTTTTTGCGCACGGTCTTTTCACCTGCGGCATCAAGATAGAGATTTATTACACTCTCCAACGTTTTTGCAAGAGCAATTCTCTGCTTCGGTGCCAGAACGCAGGACTTTCGGTAAAGAGTCAGAAGCGAAATTTCATCATCTGAAAGCTCCGAGGTGTCCTTATGAATAGGAACGTCAAGAAGCTCTCCAACGCTGACGTCAAATCCGTCGGCAAGCTTGGGAAGTATTTTCATAAATGACGATGAGAGTCCTCGGCGCCAATTGTTGACGGTTTTCTGAGGTAGCCCAAGCTCTCTTTCAAACGCCGCATCACTTTCAAAATCACTGTCTATGAGGGCGAGTATGCGCTCTCTTGTCGCATCGGTGTTCTGCTTTTTCATTTTTTGCCTCTACCTCCTTTTTTGGACTTAGTTGCCGAAAATCCGAATCTGCCCAGCTTCTTTCCGAGGGCAAAATATTCTCCGTGAGCATACGCCATAAGCCCTGCTTTATCAAGACGTATACCTCCGTTTTCATCTATAAGACCGGCAGCGCAGGCGACGTTAACGATATCCGCCATAAATATATCGTGAGTTCCGCTTTTTATGACGTCGAAAACGCGGCATTCCAAGGAAAGCGGGCTCTCGGCAATGCTCGGTGCGCCAACGACGTGGCTTTCCGACTTAGTAAGCCCCAACCGTGCAAACTTATCGACCTTAGCACCCGTGTATATCCCTGCATAATCCGTCTTGCGACAAAGCTCCTCCGTCGTAAGATTTATAACAAACTCCCTCTCGTCAAGCAGCATTGCATAAGAATGGCGCGTAGGTCTTACCGAAATATAAGCTCGCGGGGGGTCTGTTGAAAGTATTCCGCACCAGCCGATAGTGATGATATTCGCGCTCTCGCCGCGTCCTACGGTTACCATCACCGCGGGCAGCGGTGCCAAAAGTGCACCGGGCTTAAGATTTACCTTTTCGCTATTGTCTTTTGGCTCTTTGCTCGGTGCAAGGCTTTTCTTAACCGCCTCTGGCTTACTTTTTCGAACAAAGCTTTTACCCCGTGCTGATTTTTCGCCCCAACGGGTCTTTTTATTTTTTGTCTGTTGCATATTGTTCTGCTCCATCGGTATCACGCTTGGGATTTTTCTTAAGCATAGACAGCCACAGCTTCGTGAGAATCTTATCCGGCAGAAGCTTGAAAAGCACGTGCTGCATTTTTGTATACCAATTGGTCACGTACATCGTCTTGCCCTTTCTTGCCGCCTTAATACAGCCTCTGACGACGGGCTCAACCTTGAGGCACGGCTTCATGGATTTCGGCACGTACGCTCCCTCAACGTCCATTGACTTAGGCAGAAATGCCGTATCAACCCAGCCGGGACAGAAGCAGGTTGCTCTTATGCCGTACGGCTTAAGCTCGTAATTGAGAGATTTGGTATAATGAAGCACGAAGACCTTAGAGGACGAATATATATTGAAATGCGGAAGAGGGGTGAAGCATGAACCGCTTCCAAGCTCTATTATTCTTCCGCCTCTTTTAATATAAGGCACTGTCATATGAGTTATACGGACGACCGCCTTGACGTTAACGTCTATCATTTCACAAACCGTTTGCTCGCTGACGACGTCAAATGCGCCGAACACGCCGAATCCCGCAGCGCAGACAAGGTAATCAACCTCTGGCTTTTCTTCTTCAAGTGCGGCACGGTATCCCTCAATTCCTTCCTCGCTTGCCAAATCAAGCGAGAGAATTTTACATTTAACGCCAAGCTCCTCAGCAAGACTCTGTAGCCTTTGGACGTTTCTTGCAACAAGCCAAAATTCCTCAATTCCGAGAGTGTCCCTCAGCTGAACGGCGAACTCTCTTCCTATTCCGCTGGACGCACCGGTGATAATAGCACAAGACATTTTGTACCTCTCCTCGTTTCCTTTTTGTTTATTATAGCGCACACGCGCTTATTATATTTAATATTAGCATATTTTACGAAAAAAGTAAATACCTTCGAAAAAAATACTCCGTTACGTTCTATTTATCAAACGAAAGAATCGGGAGCAGCGTATCACGACGTTCTTGATGAAACGCTCGGCCATTACTGCTCCCGATTTTAAATTTATTATATATCCGCGCACTCCAGCGACAAGCACTGCTCAATATACGCCTCCACCTCTGAAAGCGTCAGGGCGGTGTTTATTTTCGCTCTCAGTGCGGCACTGCCGCGAAATCCCTTGAAATAGAGGGCTATCTGCTTTCTTGATTCCACTACTGCAACTCGCTCGCCCTTGTCGTCTGCGGCTAGCTTTAGCTGTAAAATCGCGCACTCCGCCTTTTCTCGCGCAGTGGGAGGTGTGTATTTCCCCCCTTCCAACATCGCGCCTATCTCGGAGAAAACATACGGATTTCCCACAGCCCCCCTACCAATCATAAGGGCGTCCGCACCGGTATCGCGGAGCATTGCTGCGGCGCTGTCTGCATCGGTTATATCTCCGTTTGCAACAACCGGAATTTTAACTGCTTCCTTAACCGCTCTTATAATTTCTCGGTCTGCCGTACCGCCGTACATTTGCGCGCGAGTTCTGCCGTGAACCGTTATCATAGCGGCGCCTGCGCTTTCGCATGCTACGGCGCATTCGACAGCATTGACGTGTGCCGAATCGACACCTGCGCGAATCTTGACCGTGCAGGGTATATCAATGCTTTGCGAAACGGCTTTCACTATGCCGTACATTTTTTCGGGATATGCCATCAGCGCCGAGCCGTCGCCGTTTCCGAAAATTTTATTCACAGGACAGCCGAAATTAATATCTATGGCAACAGGCGGTACGCAGTCTGCGGTGCAGATTCCCGATTGCAGCGTCCATGCCGCCTTTGCCATAATATCCTTATCCGAGCCGAATATCTGAAGCAGCACCGGTCCCTCGTCGTAGCGAATTCTTGCCAGCGCCTCCGTCTTTTTATCACCGAAGCAAACCGCCTTGGCGCTTACCATCTCGGTTACGGCAGCACCGGCACCGAGCCTGTGGCAGATAAGGCGCATAGCTCTGTCGGTAAAGCCTGCCATGGGCGCCAAAAGCAGTGCGGGTGCAATTTGGGTATTCCCTATTTTCAATTTCACAGGCCTTACCTCCCTTTCAGTAAAACGGGGACTGCTCTTTCACAGTCCCCATAGGTTTTTGTTTTTGATTTATCGGACACCAAAGAGCAACATTTAGTCTAAAAGGCTCTCGAACTGAGCGACTGCCTCATCGTTGTACGCCTCGTAATCAACGTTCAACGGCTTAACCAAGCCCTCGGAGAGCATACATATTCCTTGGAAAATTCCGTCCTCGCTGTCTTCAACGAGAGCTCCCCTATGAAGCTGCATGAAGCCTCTGGGGCCGGGAATATCGGTGGATACTACGGGAACGTTCAAGATATCCGCCTCTGCGATAACAAGACCGAAGCCTTCGTACTTTGATGAAAGAACAAAGCCGTCGCATGCCTTGACAACCGCATAAGGATTAGACATTCTTTCTATAAGAATTACGCGGTCCTTGACGCCAAGCTGTTCGCTCAGATTTATAAGCATCTTATAATATCCGGGTGCAGATCTTCCGCCTATTATTATGAGATAAGCATCTGAATTTACTTCTTTTGTATATTTTGCAAAAGCACTTATAAGCCTATCCTGCCCCTTCTCAGGAGAAAATCTACCAACGTTAATAAACTTTTTGGAATCGGATTGCAGTATTGTATTAAGATTTTCCTCGCTGACAGTTGATTTAGTATAGCTGTCATACGCAACGGGCATCTCACCCTTTTCGCGAATCATACAGTGGTTTATCGTGTTCTTAACTACGCGGATATTATCCTCTCTGCCGGAAATCTTTTTGGTAGGAGTTCTCATATCCTCGGTTACTATGGCAACGCTGTTGTAGGTATTATATGCGTGCTTCAACACGTCAAGACGCTGAATGCCTCTGGTCTTCGCCTCTTGAAGCATATCGCTGTGAACAAATATAACGTTGTTACCTTCAAACAAAGAGAAGCTGAGTATTATCTCAAAATCATAGCCGTTAAACTGAATAAGCGTGTCGATTTTTGCATCAGCATACTTTCTTATCAGCTCATATTTTGAGCAGCTGCCCGCCATTTTCATATATCTGCCGGTGGATATTAAGCCGTATTTGAAAAGCTTTCTGACAATTCGCTCTTTCACGGAAAGATTCATATCTCCGGTAGTTGCGATATAATTAACACCCTCCGGGAACTCACGGATAGTCTGCCTGTACCTGCTTACATACTCGGTCATAAAGGTCAGATAATAATTGTATTTGTCACGGTCTGCGTTAGCAAGCAAAGAACGCAAGGAAGCGGTTATTCCGTTAGGCGCAAGGTTTCCTGTATAAATAACCACGTTTTTCTTGCCGTTGCTTTCTATAGGCTCGGGGCATATACCGGTTTCCTTGCCGAGTATGAAATAATCACACAGCTTCTTTGATGCATCCTTTGATTCGTAACGGCAATACGTATTCATGAAATCCGTGTCATCATACGTCTTATCCGCGCGCATCTCAGCAACAAGCTCATGCTCGTCATACACTCTCGGGAAAGGAAGCTCGCGTATATCCATATACATTCCGCGACTGGAAAGGTATTCTTCCTCGTCATACGGGAACAGAATAATTTTCTTACCGCTGGGAGCGAAATCAAAGAATACGCTCGAATAGTCGGTTATCAGCACGTCAACAGCGTTGAGAAATTCGTATACCTCGTATCTCTTGGGGAACTGGCGGATTTTCTTGAAGCGTCTGAAATCTATATCGTCACTTGCCAAAGGATGCAAATTAACGTAGAAAATTTCATCGTCAGACAGCATCTTATCTATCCTGTAAAGATAATAGATGAGGAATGCCGTATTTACACTGGTCTTACCCTTATCAACGCTTCCGCGATAGGTTGGCATATAGGCGTATGCACGCTTTCCGTCAAGCTTGAGCTCTTCCCTGATTTTTGCCTCCGACTCTTTGTCGAAGAATACCTCATTTCTGGGATAACCGGAAAGGAACGTTTTCCCTTTTGCGATATTCTTGAGCATATAATCGGTAAGCATTATCTCCTTCATATACTCGTTGGGATAGAGAAGATAATCGGCAGACAGGAAATTCCTCTGAACGTTTCCTATATTATGGAATCCGCTGTTGTCGCTCTTACCAAGTGTTTTAAGGGGAGTTCCATGCCAGGTATTTATATAAATCTGCCCCGGCTTCTTCATGTAATACTGCGCAAACGTAGTATCGTTTATAATATACTTAGCAGAGGCGAGAGCACGCATATAGTCATCAGTGGCAACCATAACAAGCGACACGTTTTTTATTCCGTGCTTATCAAGGAATGCCAAAAACTTTCTGCGGTATCGCTTCATAGAAGATACCAGAATTCTATATCCGGAATATTCCTCGGACGATGCGAGGTATTTCACAAGATAAAATATATTACCGTCAAGCTTTCTTCCATGCTCGCTTTCAAGTAAAATAGCATGCTCGTCGATAGGCAAGCTGGCATAATATCCCAGATACCTTGATTTAGCAACCCAATACTCGTTGTTGGTCAAAGTTTTAGCTCGCTTAAAATCCTTGAATAATTTCATATCTACTCCTCAAAACGTTCTAGTTCCGAAACTCAGACGAACGAAGAATTATTTCTTAAGCTCCCTTTTAATCTGGGTGGTTGAAATCTCGGGGGTTCTCGGAAGATAAACCACCTCGACACCCTCTTCCTTAAGAAAGTCGAATTTGCCTGCCCAGTCGTCACCCATAACAAAGGTATCGATATGATATTCATGCATATCGGTTCTCTTCTGATCCCAGCTATTCTCGGGAATAACCAGGTCCACGTATCTTACAGCCTCAAGAAGCGCCTTTCTCTTCTCATAGGTGAAAAAGCACTT
>JAZNDN010000098.1:0-5072 GCA_045588085.1 Eubacteriales bacterium | reverse complement strand
GGTACGTTGCCGGTTTGAAGCATGAACTCGACAACCGCCATTGAGAAAAATGCAAATCTCTCGGCATCGTCATATTCTCCGTAAAGCGCTTTTCTGTCAAAATAGTAATGATTTTCTACGAAATAATAGGTTACCTTGCCGTTTTGTATTTTATATATTGAGGCACCGGAATCGCGCCAGGAATATTTGAAGGAAATATCGGCAACGAAAGAAAGCTCCGCTTTGTGAGAATCCTTCATTTTCTGCGAATAAAGAGGCATTATAACCGAAACTTCGGTATCGGGATTGGAGACGGCTAACGTAATGGGTAACGCCCCCATAACGTCGCCAAGTCCGCCGCTAGCCGCATAGGGATTCGCCTCGCTGGCAACATACATTATTTTCGACATATCAGTACCTCCGAAATTAAACGTGTCTGCACTTCTGCACGTAAAACGGCATATTCTCATTGCCCGAGAGAGAAACGCCCTCGGTAATTACCACATCCTTATCGGTTACTATACAATTGACACTCGCGTTACGCTCGACTCTTGTCTGCTTAAACAATATCGAATTCTTTACCACCGCGCCGCGCTCTACTCTTACACCTCTGTGAAGAATGGAATTGATTACCGTACCCTCGATTACGCAATCATCGGCAATCATGGAATTTTCAACCTTTGCCCCGTTTTTATAAACTACGGGAGCAGAGTTGTGAACTCTGGTAAAAATAGGAGCCTCCTTCTTCCACAAAAGAGATTCACGGGCTTGGGCATTTCTTGCAAGCTCCATAGAGCATTTATAGTAATCAAGGAAGCTGGATACCGATGCGGAATATCCTCTGTAACAGAAGGTTCTGTAATTTGTGTGCTTGTATTTTTTGAGTATAATTCCGGTGAAGCTGTTATAATCGTACGCCTCCGATTCCTCAATAAGCATTCTTAAGTATTCGGTTTTCATAACGAATATGTTAAGAGAAAGCTCGTTATTCTTACCATTATATGCATCACTCATAACAACGTCGGTGATTTTTCCGGCTACGGTTGATATAAGCATTCTGGGATTTTTTGCGCTGTATCCGGAATCGATAGGCTTTGTAACAATAGTTATCTGAGCGTCGGTCTTCTCATGCGCGCTTATAACTTCACCAAGGTCAATATTAATGACGTTGTCAGAATCCATAAGAACTACGTAATCCTCTTTGAATTCATTTATATATTCCTTGATATTTTTGAGCGCTTCCATGTGCGTTGCAAACATATGGGCGGAGGCGTTGTGAGCCGTCTGATAAGGCGATATCACGTTTACGCCATCCTTTCTTCTTGCAAGATCCCAGTCCTTACCGCTACCGATATGCTCAACTAAGGAACGGTAATTATAGTTAGCTATTACGTGAATTTTAGAGATATCCGAATTTACAAGATTTGAAAGGCAGAAATCTATGAGACGGTATCTGCATGCGAAAGGAATAGCCGCAACCGTTCTGTCCCTTGTCAAGCGCGAGAGCGTGTTATCGTTAAGGTTTGAAAAAACTATACCTGCTGCACTGTATGCCATAATTCCTACCTCCTTAAATTTCCTTTGCAGAGGGAGAAACGACGCTTCCCTTTGCAATTACGGTTATATCGTTTTTATCGGAACTCGGGCTGCCCACAGCAGCACCGGGAAGAACTGTAACATCCGCATCTATAATAGCGGTATATACCTCGGCTTTGCTCTTAATAACGACGTCGTCCATAATAACAGAATCGCGAACGCATGCCCCCTCTTCTATTACAACACCGCCCGAAAGAATGGAATTTATAACGGTTCCGTAAATTCTGCATCCTTCGGAAATCATAGAATTCTCGACTACCGCACCGCTTCCGAGGAACTGAGGTGCTCTTGCCTGATTTTTGGAGTATATTCTGAAGTTTCTATCTCTGAGGTTAAGAACCGGATCATCGCCTATAAGATCCATATTAGCCTCCCAAAGCGACGAAATTGTTCCTACGTCCTTCCAATAGCCCTCAAACTTATAAGCGTAAAGACGCTCGCCGTTATTGAGAAGATTGGGGATTATATTCTTTCCGAAATCGTTACTTGAGGACTCGTCTGCCTCGTCGACCTCAAGGTATTCGATAAGGGTTTGTGTATTGAAGATATATATACCCATAGACGCCTGATTGTTTTTGGGCTGCTTGGGTTTCTCCTCAAATTCATAAATCGTGTCATCGGGGTTGGTGTTGCATATACCGAAGCGGCTCGCCTCCTCGATGGGAACGGTTATCGTAGCAACCGTACAAACGGCACCTGTGCTCTTGTGCTGCTCAAGCATTTTTGAGTAATCCATACGGTATATATGGTCTCCCGAAAGAATGAGCACGTAATCGGGATTATACTGCTTTATAAAGTTGATATTCTGGTAAATCGCATTAGCGGTTCCCTTATACCAATCCGATTTTTTATTGCCCTGATACGGAGGAAGAACGGAAAGTCCGCCACGGGATCTGTCAAGGTCCCAGGTTGCACCGTTTCCTATGTATTCGTTCAGTGCAAGCGGCTGATATTGAGTTAAAACTCCAACGGTGTCTATTCCGGAATTGATGCAGTTTGAAAGGGGGAAATCTATAATTCGGTACTTTCCTCCAAAGGATACGGCGGGCTTCGCCGTTTGCTTCGTAAGGTCGTAGAGTCTTGAACCCTGACCTCCGGCAAGAAGCATTGCGATGCATTCCTTTTTACAATACATAATCTTTCTCCTTGAATTTTATTTTTAAACCATCGGTTTCGTTAAAAATCATTCCCGAAAACGCCGGAACGGTTAAGTCAGCTTGAGTCTGTCCGCATTTTGATTTGCGATAGGCGACGACAGCATCCGTACCGAGTCCGTACTCAGAAGCAAACACACAGCGAAGCTCTGAGCGCATCAGAGGAAGTGTAATGCTTTGGTTAACTCCTGAGAAGGATAGAACCACTGTAAGATAATTCCCTTTTATGTCCTTACGCCTGAAGGCTACGATATTTTTATCACTCTCATCAGCATATATCCATTCGAATCCGTCTGATGAAAAATCAATTTCCCAAAGCTCAGGATGCTCAAGATAAAATCGGTTGAGGGATGCCGTAAAGTTTCTGAACTCCTTATGGTTCGGATAATCTAACATAAACCATTCAAGCGAGCTTTCAAAATCCCACTCCCTGAACTGAGCGTATTCGGTTCCCATAAAGAGCATCTTTTTTCCGGGATAAGTCATCATAAGCATAAGTGCAACTCTTGCCTGACGGAACTTGTCCTCGTAGCTGCCGTACATTTTATTGATGAAGGACAGCTTGCCGTGAACAACCTCATCGTGTGATATAGGAAGCACGTAATTTTCCGTGAAGGAATACATAATCGGGAAATTAAGTGCCGAATGCTTCTTATTTCGGTTGACGGGATCGGTCATAAGATAGTCGTAAAAATCGTTAGCCCATCCCATATTCCATTTAAGGTTAAAGCCAAGACCGCCCTCTGATACGGGTTTTGTTATAGCACCGTAGTCACCCGACTCCTCAGCTATCATCAGAGCATCGGGAAATTCTGCAAATATAGCACTGTTAAGCTTTCTTAAAAACGCCACTGATTCCAGATTAATATTCGTTCCCGAGGAATTGGGAATCCACGCTCCCGGTTCTTTATCGTAGTCAAGGTATAGCATAGAAGCCACAGCATCAACGCGCAGACCGTCTACGTGAAATTCTCGGAAATAATAAAGGGCGCATGATATAAGGAAGGATTGAACCTCTTCCCTGCCGACGTCGAAAAATCTCGTCCCCCACGAGCGCGATTCTATACGGTCGGAACCCTGATATTCGTACGTGGGCGCACCGTCAAACTCATAAAGCCCCCATGCATCCTTAGGAAAATGCGCAGGTACCCAATCTAGAATAACGCCGATTCCGTTTTTATGAAATTCGTTTATCATATAACGAAAATCGTCAGGAGTCCCAAATCTTGAAGTAGGCGCATAAAAGCCGCAAACCTGATACCCCCACGAGCCATCGTACGGAAATTCTGCGAGAGGGAGAAATTCAATATGAGTATATCCCATGAATTTCAAATAAGGCACAAGCACATGCGCAAGCTCGCGGTAAGTATAATAAGTGTTATCGTCATGACGCGCAAAGCTGCCGGCGTGAACCTCGTAGATATTTATGGGAGATGCAAGATAATAACCGGATTTTGAAGCTACTTTTTTCTTCCTTGCACGCATCCAGGCGGAATCCTGCCACTCAAATTTGCTTTCGGTATATATAAGCGATGCTCCGTCCGCACCTCCTCGTGAAAATCTTGCATACGGGTCAGCTTTATACGTTTGCTTATCTCCGCTGACAATTCTGAATTTATAAGCAGCCAACTCAATGGATTTATCGCTTATATATTCAAGCTCCCAAATACCGCCTTCGGTGATTTTTTTCATTTCAATGCCGACATCCCAACCGCAAAAATCCGAAACGAGAAATACTCTCTCGGAAGAAGGCGACCATACTCTGAACGTATAGACAAATTCACCATTTGTTTTTACAAGAGTGCATCCTAAAAAATCATAAGAGAGAAAATTTGTTCCCTGGTGAAAGTAAAAGACCGCAAGATCATTATTAGCCATTACAGTTACCTCCCAAACATTGATTTTCTCTCTTATAGTTAATATTAATATCGATATAAATATTTTAACATTATACTTTGCGATTGTCAAGCAAAATCAGTCGGTTTGGAATAAAGAAATCAAATTTTCAATTTTTTTCCTTATCAACTTTATTATTCATTATTTTTTTAATAGTATACACCGGAATATCCGAAGCGTTTCTCATGCCGGTGGCTTCTGTTTCCGTCACGCTCTGCCGCAGGCTCTTCATCCTCTTCAAAAGAGAGTTTTTTGCGATTTTTACAACTGCCGCAATCCTCTGATGCAAAAGCCAAAACAGCTTGTTAATAGGAAACAGCATAACAAACAGCAATGTAAATACAGCACGTATAGGGGCGTCGCATATAGAAACAAAAAGCCTTGCCAGCATTTTTCCTAAAAATTTTGTGCTGACAAAACAGCTCAAAACCGATATTAAAATCAGAT
>JAZNDN010000097.1:0-19206 GCA_045588085.1 Eubacteriales bacterium | reverse complement strand
CGCTCGTAACCTGGCGCTCGCACGCAAATCTTCTTTATTCGAACTGGCTCAACTACTTCGTATATCAGACTACGCCTTACGATGTGAAAGAGGTCAAGAGCACGGACAGCGAATAACTATAATGGGCTGCGACATTTAGGCATAGCCGAACGAAAAAGAGCGGAGATACTTTTAAAACAGGTATCTTCGTTCTAAAATTATGCATATTTGCATTTTTAAGGTTGAAATTCTACGAATTTCTCCGTCTTTTATTTGTTTTTTCGTTCTATCGCCGTTTCCTCGCTCAGCGTACACCGGTACGCTTCTCGCTCGTCAGCCGACGATTTCTGCTCTAAATCCCTTTGCCCACAGGTTCTGTGTCATTAAGAATTTGCTTTTTCTTGAATTTTTACTGTTTTTCTCTGTTTTTCTTTGGTTTTTATCCAATTCTTAATGACTCAGCCCCTTTGCTTTTATTTCGACTCGGTATAATTTTGTCAGTAACAGAGGTTATAATGGAAAAAAACAAATTCTTTCAACACCCGCTGGCACTTACTCTCATAGGACTGCTTTGCTGTGCGCTGTGGGGAAGTGCAACTCCGTTTATCAAGCTTGGCTACGAATATCTTTTGCCCGAAAAGGACGTTCCCTCAACTATACTGTTCGCGGGGATACGCTTTTTCCTAGCGGGCATTCTGACGGTTGCGATATTCAGCACCGCAAGAAAGAGAGTCATTTATCCTAAACGGAGCAGCTGGTGGATGGTTTTACTGGTTGCCCTTTTCCAGACGGTAATTCAGTACATCTTTTTCTACGTAGGTCTTGCAAATACCTCGGGTGTAAAGGGAACGATAGCAAGTGGCTCCTCCACGTTCTTTGCCATACTGATTTCCGCGCTGATTTTCAGGCAGGAGAAGCTCACCGTTCGTAAAATCGTAGCCTGCATTCTCGGCTTCGCGGGCATTATCGCCGTAAACCTTTCAGGACTTATATCGGACGGAGGCGTAGCCTTTACCATGAACTTTACCGGTGACGGCTTCGTTATATTCTCTGCGGTTTCTCTCGGTGTTTCCTCAACACTCATAAAGCTGTTTTCAAAGGAGGAAGACCCGGTTACGATAAGCGGATACCAGTTTATCGTCGGCGGCGCGTTTATGATTTTGCTCGGACTGTGCCTCGGCGGCGGAATAAGCCTTGCGAGCCCTGCGGGAATAGGTATTCTTATATACCTTTCATTCCTTTCGGCTGTTGCATATTCGCTGTGGGGACTGCTTCTTAAGTATAACCCCGTGTCAAAGGTTTCAATATTCAGCTTCACCACGCCTATATTCGGAGTTCTCCTCTCCGAGCTTATGCTGAGCGAGAGCGGCGGCGTTGAGCCCTTGAATCTGGTTGTCGCGCTGATTCTTGTATGCGCGGGTATTTTGACACTGAACCTTAATCTGAAAGCCTTTATAAGAGCTAAAGCTCAGACGCCAAAGACACCTTGCGAAACGTCGAATACGGATAAGGATAACGTGTAAAGCAGATATTTTATTAAAAAGCACCGCCGAAGGAATTTTCCCAAGCGGTGCTTTCTTTATATTTTATCAAGCTCCGAGTGATACCCTGCGATATCTCGCATGGGCTCAAAATCCTCCGTCAGCTCTATGCCGTAGGCGTCCTCGTAAGCCTTCCTTTTGTATTCTGCGTCGAGAGCGCTCATTTTTTTTCGGTTCTCGCGAACCGAAAGCGTCGGGTCGGGATATATTGGAGGGAGAACGTGCAGTATGTGTCTGACCTTCATAAATCCGTTGTCATCGTACTCATTGTCAATGCTTCGCATTTCGGTAAAGGTGGGGATTATGGGAACGCCGAAGAGCGCCGCATAGTGATAGGCTCCGTCGCGCTGTGCCCTCGGTTTTTTATAGTTAAACCACATTTCCTGCTCGGGATAAATCAGAATCAGATGTCCGCGTGATAAAAGCTGCTCCATTGCCGGCTTGAGATTTTTTGTCATGTATTCGGCAGAGTCTGAAACCGGAAGAGTGCCGCAGTTTTTCATGAGAAAGCCAAAAAGACCCTTCATGAATATATTGCTTTGCTGGACTACTATACTGAGCTTTTTGCGTTTTCCCATAAGGTTGGCAAGCATTCTTACAGGCGTGGAATCGGTGGGGTTGTAATGGTTTGCGGTTATTATCGCACCCCCTTCTATTCCGAGCGCGTTTTCGACACCGTCTATAACCGTGTCGGAATTTACCGCGTGCGTAAGCTTCTCTGCGAGCCTTCTTGCAACGTATGCTTTGATTTTGGACAGCGGCTTTTTTCTGAGATTGTCAAAGGGGAGAATTACTCTTTTCACGTCCTCGGGCGTAATTTCAGGGTCACCGGCTTCAACCTTGCGGAAGCTGTCACCGTCACGGACCGCTTTTGCTATGTTAGCTATAACCGCAAGACGCTCGCGCCTCGCGGCTTCGTTTAATTTATTATCTGTCATACAAGGCTCCCGAAAATTTTGTCGAAAAACTCGCGATAGACCGTTTCGCTCATGCTCTGACCCTCGCGGAATATTTTTTCAGCCGCATCGAGAAGCTTTTTGCCTGCCTCTTCGTCACGCGCCATTTGCTCGTCGGAATATCCGAGCTTCTCCGCCATGAGCTCTTCGTAAAACGGTGTGAGCTTAGCGTACCTCCAGAAATACTCTTCCATAGGAACGCCTCCGTAATGCCAGGGCTTATTGAACATATTGTAGTGAATAAGATAAAGGCTTTCCTCGGGAATATCCCTGCCTGCTATCGCGTGCTTATTCCAGCCGCATGGCAGGTATTCTATTTTTCCTCGGCATAGGTAATTGAGATAATCCTGGTCAGGTGCGACGGTGTTGAAGTTATACCGTGTCAGAAGCTCAAGGAAAATTTCCTCTATATGCTCGGCTCTCATTCCGTCAAGATTCATAAGCAGAACGCCTGAGTTGAAATAATACTCGGCTCTCAGCAGCCCTGCCTGCCGTTTGACGTAATCGCAAAATACGGGAACGGTTATAACGCTTTCGTCGGTTACGGCGCCGATGAGCTTATCACCGATATCGGTTAAGAAAAGGCGGCTGACGTCGGTATTGAGTACAACGTCGGCGTCGAGATAAACGGCCCTCTTCAGCTCGGGAAACATAGAGGGTATAAACATTCGGTAATATATTGCCTCGGAATAGTAATCTCTGAGGCGATACGCCAGACTTTCCTTAAGGTGAGCCGTTCTTCTTTCCATATCGCAAACAGTGATTTTTACGTTGGGCTTGACGATATCCCGTAAAATCCCCGCGCTTTGCTGAGAGAAGCCCTTTGAGAGAATTTTTACGTCGTAAACATACTCGTCGGAGGCAAATTCGGAAAGTGACGCCAGAGCAACTGCCAGGCACTTAAGATAGCTTTCGTCAGCGGCAAAGAAAACCGGAATATGTCTTCTTTTCTGTATATCTTCGTTCATATTCATATCCTTTCTTGGTTGAGAACGCTTAGCCGGATAAGAGAATCAATTCTCCACCGCTTGCGGCAATAATTCACCGTATAAGCTATACTTCACAGGTAAAGCTCGGCGGTGCCGTTCTTTTTTATTCTGTCGTATTCTGCATAAATATCGTCATAACCTCCGTCGCCAAGCCGCTCGGCTACAAGCTCTCTGTCCCATGGTTTTACGGTTTCCGTATGGAAATACGGAAGCCATTTTATAGTCATGGCGTAATGGCGGTAAAGGGTGTTTTTCTTGGTTTTATGCTGCTCGTTGAAGCGGCGGGGGAGTATGAGCTTGCAGCGGCAGTATTTGTTTATTGCGTGCTGGTCGAAAAGAAGCATTTTCTTCTTTGCGCAAAGCTCTCGGCACCGTTTAAAAATCTGCTCGTCCTTGATTTTTTTCATATTCATAAGCAGGACGCCGGAATTGAGATATCTTGGCGAAAAGAAGAATTTGCCGAAGAAATCACGCGCGCCTGCAATGTGATAATTCTGTATGTCAAGGTCGTAAAGCTCCGAAATATCAGCTCTGGCAATAACGTCGGTATCAAGGTATAAAAGCTTATCGGGGACGCCCTCTATCTCGTCGGCAAAAAGCCTTATCATTGCGTACGGAGTGTATGCGGAGCTTACGTTGGGGCTGTCTATTAGCTCGCGGCGAAAGCTTTTCTCAAAGCTTATGAGTCTGACGTGCGAGTCGGGGTTTGCAGTCTTGAATACCCCCTCGAGCACGGCGCGCATTTCCTCTGTAATCGGACGGTATCTTTCGTCAAGCTCTCGCAAATCCATAGTGCCAATATAAACCTCAAAGGCTCTTTTCGAGTGCTTTACGAGTGAGAGTGAGGCGAGGAGCATGCCGCGAAAAATGCGGTCGTTTCCGCACATAAGAAGATTTATTTTTTCTGAGGCGCACGGTGCGGTATTTGAGCTTTGGCGTAAATCGCGGTTTTTCATAAGACACCTCTTATTTTTCTGTTGATTCGGGGTTCGCCGGAGGTATAGGCTCGTATTTTATCACCTCAACGTCGGAAAGCTGCAGTCTTTGCTGCATGATTGAAAATACGGTGTCGCACAGCTGCTTTCGACGTTCGGCGGCACTGAGCGCGGTATCCGAAAAATACGGACCGTCGATATATACCTGCGAACGAATACCCAAACGTGAGCGTTTGTATACTCTGGTGAAGCAAAAAACGGGAGCGTCAAGCCTTGCGGGGAAGGAAAAGCTTTCTTCGTTGAACGGGCGCACAAACGGACAATAGCTCCAGAGCTCAGCCTCGGGGTATATACATACGGTTTGTCCCTTTTCTATCAGCGCTCTTACCGCCGCCGAAAGCTTTGCCGCGTTTCTTGTGCTGTCGGGGAGAGGGAGCCCGCCGAGATAAGACGTTGCAGGCCCCAGCACCGGCAAGGACAGGTTCCTGCGGCTTACAACCGTATAAGCGCGTCTTGGGAATGCTATAATTCCGGGCATAAACGCGTCGGCGGTTGGGTGAGTGTGATTTCCGTAGATGAAGCAGCCGCGCTTTTTGTACGGCTTTATTTTTTCTTTGCCTATAATTTTGTCCCTCATGAACAGCCATGAGTGGATATAAGCGGCAGGCGTGGCAATGCATCTGTATAGAAATGCGGAAAGAATTCTTGCGAAGGGGTTGGTTTTTATATATTTGTAATCGCTTGCAAGCTTTCGCTCGGGCAGGCTTGTACCCTCAAGGGCGTCTTTTGCGGTTTTGTAATATACGGTTTTTATCGGATACGCTTTTTTCATAGCCGCACACCCCCTTTTTGACTCAATGTATTTATATCACGCCGAAGACGCGAAATCAAGACACAGCGCTCTCAACGTTATTCGACATAAAATGGAATTCCACCGCGAGCTGAACTTTGGGGTAATATGCCGCTCCACAATACTGAGAATTCCCAATAAACATTGACATTTGGCGATATATATGGTAGAATTTATATATACCATGAGTATAATGTAACTGTTAGTTTACATTTAGCTCTCGGACTGAAATTCAGTTCGCCGTTAGGAGATTAATATGGAAAACGTAAAGGAAACTATTGCAAAAAATCTTGTGCAGCTGAGAAAGTCGCATAAGTATACTCAGCAGGAGCTTGCCTCGAAGCTGAACTATTCCGACAAGGCTATATCTCGCTGGGAGCACGCCGAGACGCTTCCCGATATAGAAACGCTTTGCCGCGTATGTGATATATACGGAGTAAAATTTGAATATCTGCTGCAAAAGGAGCAGCCGAAGAAAAACAATCCTTACGTTGTGCGCGGTGACCTTGCAAACAAAATCGTTATAATGCTCATTGCTATAGCGACTATCTGGATTGCAATAACTCTGAGCTACTCATACATAAACGTAATTCTCGGAGAAAACCGCTGGACGCTCTTTATATGGGCAATTCCGGCAAGTACCTCCGTCTGCCTTATCTGCAACAGATTTCTGTTTCAGAATAAGGTTTTAAAGTACGTTACCATATCAATAATTAACTGGACTCTGATACTGTCGTTTTACATTGAGCTTCTGAGGATATACAACGCCTGGCTTTTGTTTATAATAGCAATACCCGTTCAGGTGCTGATAATTCTGTTCGCAATTCTCAAGCTCAGAAAATAAGGGGTGACGTATGACGGCTTTTTATATAATTTCAGGTATTTCGGTATTCCTTTTGCTACTTATTATTATAGCGGCTGCCGTAACTTATAAAATGGCGTTTTACCGCAATCCCAAAAAGAAGATTAGCGACCCGTATTCCAATATAGACCGCGGTGCATACGCTGAATATGCAGATATAAGCCGCTCGCTGATAGACAGCGTGCTGACGCTTCCGTACGAGGACGTTTATATTACCTCGCGCGACGGCCTGCGTCTGAGAGGCAGGCTCTATATGCATTCTGACGACGCTCCGTTCGTTATTCAGTTTCACGGCTATAAGAGCACGCCTATGAAGGATTTTTCGGGTGCCGGCGTAATGAGCCTTGATTTTGGATATAATGTAATAATGATTGACCAAAGAGCGCACGGGCAGAGCGAGGGGCACACGATTTGCTTCGGAGCAAAGGAAAAGCACGATTGCCTCTGCTGGATTAATTACGTACGTGAAAGATTCGGTGCCGACCGCAAAATAATACTTCAGGGTATATCTATGGGTGCGGCAACGGTGCTTTTGGCGGCTGGGGAGGTATTGCCCCACTCGGTTGTTGGAATTATGGCGGATTGCCCGTATTCCTCGGCAGAGAAGATACTGCGTAAGGAAATTGCAGCAATGGGGCTGCCTCAAAAGCTTCTTTACCCGATACTTCGTCTTGGCGCCATTATATACGGCGGATTTGATCCAAGCAAGGTTGACGTAAAGGCAGCAGTGGCAAAGGCTGCGGTGCCGATACTTCTTATACACGGTGCATCCGATACCTTCGTGCCTCATTATATGAGTGAGGAAATAGCCGAAACAGGCAGGGTCGATTTTTATAGCTTTGAGGGTGCCGAGCACGGAATAAGCTATCTTCTGGATACCGAGCGCTATAAGGGGCTTGCCAAGGAATTTATGGCAAAGCAGTTCGGTGAGTGACGTGCCGAACGGCAAGCGGCACGTTGTATACAGTCTGCCGAATTTATGAGATTTTCGCCCGAACCGAAAGGAGAAAAAATCAATGAATAAAGGCCAAATCTTACACGGCTTCCGCCTTATAAGCACGGAACAGATATCCGAGCTTCCGGGAAAGCTGCATATATATAAGCATGAGGGAAGCGGTGCGGAGCTTGCGTTTATAGACCGCGAGGACGAGAACAAGACCTTTGCTATATCCTTTAAAACTCTGCCCGAGGACGATACCGGCGTTTTTCATATCCTAGAGCACTCGGTACTCTGCGGCTCGGATAAGTATCCTGTCAAGGAGCCGTTCGTCGAGCTTCTGAAAACCTCGCTGAAAACCTTTCTTAACGCCTTTACCTTCCCGGATAAAACCATGTATCCCATATCAAGCCGAAACGAAAAGGATTTCCTCAACCTGACCGACGTTTATATGGATGCCGTCTTTAATCCGCTTGCAAGGAGCAAACCGGAAATATTCTGCCAGGAGGGCTGGCATTACGAAATAAAATCCAAAGACGAGCCTCTTGCCTACAACGGCGTCGTTTTCAATGAAATGAAGGGAGCCTATTCATCTGTTGACGAGCTTGAAACCACCGAGGTTGCAAAAATGCTCTATGAGGGAACGCCGTACGGCTACGACTCGGGCGGAGACCCCGGAAAAATCCCGACGCTGACGTACTCGGAGTTTTGCGCTGCACACAGTAAATATTATCACCCATCAAACGCAAAGATAATTCTCGACGGTTCGGTAAATCTTGACGCTGCGCTTAAGCTTCTTGACGGATATCTTAGCAGATTTTCTGACACGGGTCTTGACTTTGATATCCCCGACGTAATCCCAAGCGGACACAAGAGGCGCACGGTCGAATACGAGGCAGGCGAGGGCGAGGATTTAAAATCCAAGGCGCGAATGTGCATAGGCTTCCTTGCCACTAAGCATAACGAGCGCTCGGAAAGACTCGCTGTAAGTGCCATAATAGACGCCATAGCCGGCAGTAACGACGCGCCTTTTAAAAAAGCGATGCTTGACACGGGACTTATCGAGGACCTCTCCTTCTTCCAGTACGACGGAATAAAGGACAATTCTCTAATGCTGGAGCTCAAGCATTTTGACCGGGCTGATGCCGACAAGCTCCGTACGGCACTAAATGATACGCTTAAAGCAATAATAGACAGCGGCTTTGACAAGGAGCAGCTTTCTGCCGTTATTTCAAGAATGGAGTTCCGCGCAAGAGAACAGGACGGAGCCGGTTATCCCGCAGGCATAGCAAATGCAATCTCCTTGCTTGACGGCTGGCTTTACGGAGAAAATCCCGCAGATGCGCTTCGCTTTGAGGAGAATTTCAAGTTCTTGCGAGAAGCCTTGAACACCGATTATTACGAGCGGCTTTTCAGAAGGATAGTTCTGGAACCCGCACACAGTGCAGAGCTTATTCTTACGCCATCAAAGACCTTGGGTGCCGAAAGGGTACGCGAGGAAAACGCTCGCCTTGCAAGAGAAAAGTCGGCAATGACTGCAGACGAGCTTGAGAAAACAATTCTTACCGCAGAGGCTGTCGAACGATGGCAGACTACCCCGGACAGTAAGGAAAACCTTGACACGCTCCCCACCCTTTGCCTTGACGACATAGAGCCGCTGCCCAGAAAGCGCGAATACGTGCTTTCCTGTGCGGAAGGCAGGGACGTAGTGTATACTCCCGTGGCATCTAAGGGCATTACCTATATTGATATTCTCTTTGATGCAAAGGACCTTGGCAAAGACGGGCTTTTTGCCGCGGCTATGCTCTGCGACATTCTTAAAAACGTCAAGACGAAGAATAAGAGTGCGGTGAAGCTTCAATCTGATATCAAGCATCATTTGGGTGCTATGTATTTCTCGGTTGCGGCTTTTGAGCGTGACGGTGTTGCAACCCCCTATCTTAAGGCACATATAAGCTGTCTTGACAGCAAAAAGGCGGAGGCGTGTGCACTTTTGCGAGAGGTAATTTATGATTCAGTGCTTCTCGGAGAGGAAAAGGTAATTTCAGAGATAGTTAAGCAGAGCGTGAGTGCCGCAAGAGAGGGAATAATAGCCTCGGGGCACTCTGCGGCTCTCGGAAGAATAGGCGCGTACTTTTCGGAGGACGCTCTGATAAGCGAATATACCGAGGGCATAGAGTTTTACCTATCGCTCAAAGGCCTTGCTGAGTCGGGCGATATTTCGGGCTTCGCCAAGAAGCTTGACGAGGTAAGGGAAAAGGTATTCACCCGTACCCGTGCTACGATTTTCTATTCCGGCAGCGAGGATAAGGAGCTTCCGGGGCAGCTTATATCCGCCCTTAACGGAGCCGACGTCGCGCCCACCCGTGCAAAGCTTGAGCTTCTCGGTAAAAGGCGGGAGGGAATTGCAATTCCGTCAAGAGTTTGCTATTCCTGCCTTGGCTCAAATCTAAAGGGTGCCGTTGATACCGATTCTGTACCCGGATATTTCTCTGTTGCACGGTCGATTCTTTCGCTCGGATATCTGTGGAACGAGGTTCGTGTCCGCGGCGGAGCATACGGCTCGGGCCTGACTCACCGCATAAACGGCACGGCGGTCTTCTATTCCTACCGCGACCCATCACCGAAAAGAAGCCTTGATATATACCGCAAATCTCCCGAATTTTTGCGCAGCTTTGCCGAGTCCGGTGAGGATTTGACAGGCTTTATAATCGGCACTCTCGGTGAATCCGACCCCCTGCTCACGCCTAAGCTTATTTCCGCACTCACAATGCGCGATTTTATGCGAGCAGAGGGTTACGAGCAAAGAGCTAAGCGCCGACGCGAAATACTCGCCACCACCCATGCTGACTTGAAAAAATCAGCCGATATTATAGAGTCGCTCATAGAGCTCAGCGGTGTGTGCGTTGTCGGCAGTCCCGATAAGCTTGACGAGTGCCGAGCGGAGCTGGATGCGATAATTGAAATATGATATCGCAAGTCCGGGGCTTGTAAAATTATCCCCTATAAATATAGAAAATTCTTGCTGGCAAACTTTGCAAGAGAGATAAGTGCCGAAAGCGCTGAAAATTCAGGCTTCGGAGCGGGTTCGGATTATTCCCTCTTGCCTAAATATATAATTACACTCGGAGGACATTAGGATGAAAGCCTACGAATACGACGTATACCTCAGCTTCACGGGAGCTGACAGAGAAATGAAAACCGACGTTCGAGAAAAGCTCAATGCCGACGGCTATACAACCTACGACAGCGACCTTTATTGCTCAGGACAGTTCAGGCAGAATTATATGGAAGCGCTTGATAAAAGCCGCGTTTTCCTTATGATTCTTTCGGATAATCTGCGAAATGACCCGTCGATAACCCACGAGGGTACTCTGACAGAGGTCAGAAAAGAGCTGGCGATGGCAATGGAGCTTGAGGCGCGGGGCGAAATAAACGTGGTCATTCTTTGCCTTTCGGAGTTTTTCCGCTACTCGTCGCCATTCCACGACTATAACGATAATATAGGCTGGCTGTTCTATACCCATACACGCGGTTACTCTATGGTGTACGGAGCGCTCGGAGAGAATGGAAATCTTACCGATGCCTCGTACGGTGAAATTAAAAGCCGCGTAGCTACCTTTATAAGCGCACGTGCTGCGGATAAGCCGGTTCTCTCGCAGGCACCTAAAATTGAAATAACCACCGAAAAAATAGATTCAAAGGAAGCCTTTTTCGGCAGAGAGAGCGAATTCAAGCGAGTGCTCGACGTCTTCCGCGAGGGCAAGCAGGTCGTGGTTCTCACCGGTGTTGGCGGTATGGGAAAAACAAGGCTCGCTACCGAAATAGCAGGCTACTGTAACCGCAACGGCTATCTTCTTTGCCCCCAGATAGTTCATATTCAGGAAATGGGAGGCGCGGGAGGCGCGCTCCATACGATAGTATCGGCAGTCAGTTACAAAACCTCGGTATACGATAGCTTTGCATACCTCAACGAGCATGAGAGATTCAACCGAAAGCTAGAAGCTCTGCGCGAGCTTCCCGAAAACGTGCTCCTCGTCGTCGATAACTTTAATAATCTCTCACAAGACGAGCTTGCAGACGTCATATCCAAGCTCAAATGCAGAATACTTCTCACAACGAGGTCACGCGTCGACGTTACCGACAGGGAAATAGCTACCGTTAATATCGGAAGCATGCCAGAGGAGGACGCGCGCAAAATGTTCTCCGAGCTTGCCGGCTATGATGCAGGGGAAGAGGATTTTCACGGCGTTTATAAGTACACGGGTGGCCACACGATAACACTTTGCATAATTGCGAAGATGCTCTCAATGCACAATATAGGCATCGGTGAGCTTATAGGCAGAATGAATAGCCTTGAGGACCTTGATGCTAAGGTAGAGTTCAGGCATAACGAGCACGGTGATTCGGATACCGTCCTCGGTCACTTGAAAAAGCTGTTCCAAATCGGAAACTTCGGAGACGGTGCGCTCCGTATCCTGCGCAATATGTCGCTTCTCTCGGACGGAACGATAGCCGCCTCCGAGCTTATGCGCATTCTCTCACTTACCAATAAAAACGATATTATTGACCTTATAAAGCAGGGCTGGCTTGAGTCGGTCCGCTCCGCAGAGGACGGAGGAGGCGAGCGCCTTTATTTGCACCCCATACTCTCGCACCTTATGGCGAAGCTGCTTTTGCCCACCGAGGATAACGCCTCGGAAACGGTTGAATACATACTTGAAGGAGCAGAAGCCAAGGAGGAGAATATAAGCTATTCCGACGTTTCGGTGCTTTGCGAGAGGCTTTATTACGCTATGTACGTCACCGTCTGTTCCGACGGAAATTTGCCAAGAGCACTCTGGGATAAGTATGCCGCTATCAGCAGGCATCTCGGTGACAGTGATGGCATAGAGCGTGCCGCATCGCTGCTTGCAGAGAAAATCAAGGATTCAAACGAGCGCGCAGTGGTAAGCTCATATTCCGATATGGTAGTGCTTGAGCAGCATCCCACGCGCCTTGAGGTTTACGGTAAGTATCTCGGCAGCCTCGCGCAGAACAGCAGTGATTATAAATGGATTATGCGCTCACTCTCGGTTACAGCGGCAAATCTTATCGGTGTTGAGGAGGCAAGGGAACAGCTCAAAACGGTAGTTTTGGCAGCAATGAAAGCGGCTGTCGAGAGGGAAGACGATTTCGCCATAGGCACGCTTGCAGGCTTTATGATAAGCATGGGCAGCTTCTCCGAGGCGCGTAAAATCATCAGCGCCCATATGAAAAAAAGAAAGATTCCGAAGCAGTCACTGACAGGCGATAATCTTTTCTTGAATGCAATATATTACAATCTGGTAATGGTAAACGCCAAGGACGCCTCCGATTATTACAGCAAGGTAACTGCCATTGCCGACGATATCGCGAACGGCAGATTCTTCAAGACCATGGGACTTATGCTTAAGCACCCGACGGTTCTTTTCGGCTTCAAAGGGCTTGAGAAAACCGCTTACGGACTCCCCGACAGTGACCCGATGAAGCCGTATTTCGTAGGTATTCTTGACTTTGCATCTAAAATGGCACTTGAGGGGCAGCTTGACGTGCGCAGTTGCCTTGAGGCTGTTATGACCTACTACGGGAACCTCGTAGAGCGCGGAATGACTCTCGCCTCAGCTGCAGATTCCATAAGCTCAATGCTGGCATTTCTCTCTAATATACCGATGCCTAAGGTAATAGAAACGGTAGAGTCGATAGTCGCTGACGTGGATATGGAGAATATCACCGTTTCGGCAATGTCGAATCTGCACGTAGCGCTTATAGTCAGCAGAAATATAAATGACAAAAGCGCTGTGGAAAAGAGCGTGAAATTCCTGCGCGCAATGCAGAAAATCCGTCCGAAAGGACATTCGGACGTAATATATGCAGCGCTGACGCTCGCCGACAATTACCGTTATTTCGGTGATAACGCTATGGCAAATAAGGTATACCGCGCGGTATATGACGAGCTTGTCCGCAAGGGTGACGAAAACTCTATACTCAGCGATATCGCAAGAAAGATGATATCCGGCCTCCAGGATACGTCGATAAAGGACGCGGAGCTGTTTGATATTCTGGAGCATGCGCTTTACGGCACGTCAGTCAAGGAATATTCTTATCAGGATACCCTCTATAATTTCACTAACTTTACTCTGCGAACCCGCAGCGTAACGAAGGAAAGCGCAAGACTTACTCATAACCTTAAGCTGATAGCCGAATCGGTTGCCGCGAGAAAGGATATGAACCCCTCAGCGCAGATAGACCTCATATATTCCATATTCCGTATTGCGATTTATGCCGATTCGTACGGCAACGGGGAGCTGTTCGACACTATGCTCTCCCACCTTGATAAATTCAAAAAATCAAAGTCTCGCTCCGTCAAAAACGCCTATATCGCAATGCATGCTGAAATCACTTGCCGTGTCGAGCTCAAAGCAGCAAATACGTCGGAGGAAAAAATCGCAGCTCTTCACAAGGAAATGGGTGCCTACACGTCTATCGGAGGATATCTGAATTACGCCTGCAATTCATTCCATAAAATGATAGAGGTATTCCTTGCCGACGACCGTCTGATAAACGATATCGAAGGCTGGCTTACGCTTCTTCTGCGGTCGAAGGGCAACGTAAAAAAGCTCCTTCCGTACGTTACCTGGCTGTCAAGCATCATAAGCCCCGAGCTGCCCGATAACAGCCAAAAGCTTCTCGAAGACCTACACTCGCTCAGCGCCGCGTCCAAGGACCGCGGCTTCGACATAAACCAAAGGGAATACCGCAAGGTAAAAACCTCCTCAAAATTCTGCCTGAGGACTCTTATCACCTTCCTTCAGGCGCTTACCCCCACCGACGAGGACGGCGGCGAGTACGTCCTCCCGGAAGAAGCAGAGGGCGCGTACGCCGCACCGGAAGACTCTGCGCAGAATCAGTAACGCGGCAGCGCCCGGCACCTGAATTTTCAGGCGTATGCCCCGAAACCGCTCAAGCAAAAGGTAGGAAAACCGCAAGGATTTTCCTACCTTTTTGTATCTGCACAAAATAAAGAATCAAGGCAGAAGCGAAAAAATCCGCTTCTGCCTTTCGGTTATAAATGCTTAATATTTAAAATTTGATATTAGGTTAGATTGCCAAAAATTCCCCTTTATCTAACCTTCATTATGCATTATAGTAATTGAGTTTGTATTAAAGGGATTTGAGGGTTTCCATTACGTAGTTGCCGAAGGCTTCGCAGGTTGCGCCGTCGGCTCTTCCGGTTATCGTAAGCTTCTTTTCTTCGAAGGAGCAGATATCAAGCGCACGCTCTAGCTTTGAACCTCTGTCGGTGTAGCCTATGTGGTTGAGAAGCATAACGCAGGCACGGAGCATAGAGCAGGGGTCTGCATAAATGGCTCTGCCCTCGTTAACCATTCTGGGTGCCGAGCCGTGAATAGCCTCGAACATAGCGTACTTTTTACCTATGTTTGCACAGCCTGCCGTGCCGACACCGCCCTGGAACTCTGCAGCCTCGTCGGAGATTATATCACCGTAAAGGTTGGGAAGAAGGAGCACCTTGAAATCGCGGCGGCGCTTCTTGTCAACGAGCTTTGCGGTCATAATATCGGCATACCACTCGTCAGTCACGATATCGGGATAAAGGTCTGCAACCTTGTGGCAGTCCTCAAGGAAATTGCCGTCGGTGGTCTTGATGACGTTAGCCTTGGTAACGAGAGAAACTCTGCCCATGTTGTTCTTTCTTGCATAGTCGTATGCAAGTCTTGCGATTCTGTCAGAGCCCTGCTTGGTGGTGATTGTAAAGTCAACCGCGAGGTCCTCGGTTACGTTGAAGCCCGAAGAGCCAACGGCGTATCCGCCCTCGGTGTTCTCACGGAAGATAACCCAGTTGATGCCCTCCTCGGGAACCTTGACGGGACGAATGTTTGCAAAGAGGTCAAGTGCCTTTCTCATTGCGACGTTTGCGCTCTCAATGTTGGGCATTCCGGAGCCCTTCTGAGGCGTGGTGGTGGGACCCTTGAGAATGATATCGCAGGACTTAAGCTCTGCCATAACGTCGTCGGGGATTGCCTTGCCGTGAGCTATGCGGTTTTCAAGGGTGAGTCCGTCAATGGTGAGAAACTCGATTTTGCCGGATTCAACGAGGTCGGCAAGTATAAATCTGAGAACTCTCTCGGCTTCCTTGGTAATTGTCGGGCCGATGCCGTCGCCTCCGCAAACGCCGATTCTTATCGTTTTGAGCGACTCGTAGTCGGTGAAATCGCCCTGAGCCTTCATATCCTCGACTCTTACGAGCTGCTTTTCAAGAATTGCACGGAACTTTTGGCAAGCAAGCTCAAGATTTTCTTCATATAATTTCATATCCATTTTTATTTCTCCTTAGCAAATTCAGTAAATCAGGAATTCTGCTTAGTGTAATTAAGCATACCGCCGGCGGAAAGGATTGCTCTCTGACGCTCGGTGAGGTTGAGGCAGAGCGTGAAGCTTTCGCCTGTGGTCTTGTCGGTCAGGGTAAGCTTGTCTGCGCCCTTGACAGCCTCCGCAAAGCCCTCGATAACGAGCGCGTCACCCTGAGTGAGTCTGTCATAATCGTCGGGATTCTCAAGGGTCATGGGCACTATGCCGAAGTTGATAAGATTTGCCACGTGTATTCTTGCAAAGCTCTTTGCGATAACCGCGCGGATTCCGAGATAAAGAGGAACGAGTGCCGCGTGCTCGCGCGACGAGCCCTGACCGTAGTTCTGACCTCCGAGAATGATTCCGCCGCCTGCTTCAAGCGCGCGCTTCGGGAAGCTTTCATCGCAAACGGTGAAGCAGAACTCCGAAAGCTTGGGAACGTTGGAGCGGTAGGGAAGAATCTTGGTGCCGGCGGGCATTATGTGGTCGGTGGTGATATTGTCGCCAACCTTGAGGATAAGCTCGCAGGAAAGGTTTTCGTCGGGAGCCTTGCCCTTGGGGATAGGCTTGATATTAGGTCCGCGCTCGACTACGACGTTGGCAGCCTCTGCCTCGGTGGCGGGCATTTCAATAAGGTTATCGTTTATGAGGAATTTCTCGGGAAGCTCAATTTCGGGAGCCTTGCCGAGCGTTGTCGGGTCGGTGAAAACTCCGGTGATTGCCGAAACCGCTGCCGTTTCGGGAGATACGAGGTAAACCTCTGCATCTGCAGTACCGCTTCTTGCGAGGAAATTGCGGTTGAAGGTTCTGAGGCTGACGCCGGCAGACTTGGGAGAGAAGCCCATACCGATACACGGGCCGCATGCACATTCAAGAATTCTCGCACCTGCCGCAATAAGATCGGCGAGCGCACCGCACTCTGCAAGCATAGTATAAACCTGCTTTGAGCCGGGGGAAATTGAGAGCGAAACGTCGGGGTGAACCGTCTTGCCCTTAAGAATTTTAGCAACCGTCAGCATATCAAGCATGGAGGAGTTGGTGCAGGAGCCTATACATACCTGATTTATTTTGCTGCCGGCAAGCGAGGCAACGCTCTTTATATTGTCGGGCGAGTGGGGGCATGCCGCAAGAGGCGCGAGAGCCGAAAGGTTAATTTCATAAACCGCGTCGTATACTGCATCGGCATCGGGAGCGAGAGGGATATAGTCCTCGGCTCTGCCCTCTGCCTCAAGGAACTTTTTGGTAACCTCGTCGGAGGGGAATATGGAGGTGGTTGCTCCAAGCTCTGCACCCATATTTGTAATGGTTGCTCTTTGAGGCACGGAAAGCGTCTTAACACCCTCTCCGCCGTACTCAACGATTGCGCCGACACCGCCCTTGACCGACAGGATTCTGAGAACCTCAAGAATTATGTCCTTTGCGCCGACGTAGTCGGGGAGCTTGCCTGAAAGATTGATTCTTATCATCTTGGGCATGGATATGTAATAGGTGCCGCCGCCCATAGCAACCGCGACGTCAAGTCCGCCTGCGCCCATTCCGAGCATACCGATACCGCCGGCGGTGGGGGTGTGGCTGTCCGAGCCGATAAGAGTTTTTCCGGGTATGGCAAATCTCTCCAGGTGAACCTGGTGGCAAATGCCGTTTCCGGGGCGGGAAAATCTTATACCGTGCTTTTTGGTAACCGTCTGTATATAACGGTGGTCGTCGGCGTTTTCAAAGCCGGCCTGAAGAGTGTTGTGGTCAATGTATGCAACCGAAAGCTCGGTTTTAACTCTTTCGGTGCCCATTGCCTCAAACTGAAGATAAGCCATAGTGCCGGTTGCATCCTGAGTAAGAGTCTGGTCGATGCGAAGACCTATTTCCGAGCCAACCTTCATTTCGCCTGAAACTAAATGGTTTTTGATTATTTTTTGTGCTATTGTGTAGCCCATTTTTCTTGCCTTCCTTTTATTTTTTGTGGCAGAGGAGCTTTTATGAGTTCCCCTGCGTTTTTATATTTTCCATAGAGCGTTTGATATGCAGTGAGGTAAGTCTGTCTGCTTCGTCGGCATCGGAAGCCAGGATAGCTTCGAGAATTTCTCTGTGCTCGGCTACGGATTTTTCAACTCTGCCGGGTGCAGAGAGCGACATTTTACGGTAGGATTTGATATTTCTGTGCAAGTCCGTGAGTATCTTGCAAAGCAGCTTGTTTCCTGAGGCGCGGTATATGATACTGTGAAATTCCGTGTCAAGCTCCTTGAGGTGCTCGGCGTCAAGCTTTGCGATATAAAACTCCGAGAGCTCAACCGAATTTTCAAGAGCCGCCTTGCCCTCATCGGTTATTCTTTGAGCTGCAAGCCTTGATGCAAGCCCTTCCAGGCGTTCTCTGATAAGGTAAATATCCGACACGTCCTCCGAGGTAACGCCTACGACGGTAGCTCCGCGGTTTGCGGATATTTCAACCAAACCCTCCTCTGCCAAGCGGTGCAAAGCGCTTCTTATCGGTGTTCTTGAGACGCCGAGCCTTGAAGAAAGCGCCTGCTCGCGAAGCTGCTCACCCGCGGCAAGACGGCCGGTCAAAATTTCCTCCTCCAGAACCGAGAAGACCTGCTCTTCCAAAGAGAGCGATGCGTGGTTTACTATCATTTCATCATCCTCAGCTAAGATAAGTGAATTTTCCGTCGGAGAGCTTGTGTGCTATGCTTTCAAGCTCCTCATCACCCATAATAGTGGTTCTTCCGTCAGCGTATTCCGCGTCTATTGCTTCTTTCATGTTAATGATAAGTGCATCCTTTTTGGTGAGCATAGCGTCGCCCGAAAGACCGTAATGGGTATTCATCCAGTAAGCGATTCCGGCAAGTCCGGACGTATTGGATATTGATACCTCGGCAGGACGGGCAAGTATTTTTTCGGTATTGAAAATGTTATATATTTCAGCGTCCTTCATGAGACCGTCCGCATGGATTCCCGCGCGGGTTACGTTGAAATTAGAACCTACGAAGGGGGTCATGGGAGGAATGTCGTATCCGATCTCCTTTTCGAAATATTTTGCAAGCTCGGTGATAACCGTGGGCTCCATTCCGTCGAACGTGCCGCGAAGCGAGGCGTATTCCATAACCATAGCCTCAAGAGGCACGTTTCCGGTTCTCTCTCCTATGCCGAAGAGCGAGCAGTTAACGCCAGACGCACCGTAAAGCCATGCGCTTGCCGCATTCGCAACGCCCTTGTAGAAGTCGTTGTGTCCGTGCCATTCAAGCATTTCTGAGGTAACGTCGGAATAGTGGTGAAGACCGTAAACGATACCCGGTACGCTTCGGGGAAGCGCTGCGCCCGAATAGGGAACTCCGTATCCCATCGTGTCGCACATGCGGATTTTAATGGGTATGCCGGATTCTTTGGAAAGGTCGGTGAGCTCGTTAACGAAGGGAACTACGAAGCCGTAGAAATCAGCACGGGTTATATCCTCAAGGTGACATCTGGGTCTGATGCCTGCATCAAACGCCATTTTGACAACGCTGAGATAATGCTGAAGCGCCTGACCTCTGGACATTCCAAGCTTTTTGAAGATGTGGTAGTCGGAGCAGGAAACGAGTATTCCGGTTTCCTTTATTCCAAGGTCGCGAACCAGGGCGAAATCTTCTTTTTTTGCTCTTATCCATGTCGTTATCTCGGGGAATTTGTATCCGAGTGACATGCATTTGTCAACCGCTTCTCTGTCCTTTTTCGTATAAACGAAAAATTCGCTCTGACGGATAAGACCGTTTTCACCGCCAAGACGCGCGAGCATCTT
>JAZNDN010000096.1:0-7590 GCA_045588085.1 Eubacteriales bacterium | reverse complement strand
CAAAAATCATCTATCCCGAAAATTCGAAGAACTCCGAAGCCTGAATTTTAAGATGATTTTGGTGCTTGGCTCTCGCAGCCAAGTAAGACTTTGCAAGAGAGATAAGTGCCGAAAGCGCTAAAAATTCAGGCTTCCGAGCGGGTTCGGATTATTCTCTCTTGCCTATGCAGGAGTCCCGCACGCCCGGCGCTTGCCGTAAAAGCGTTTATTCCTCTGCGGAAATCGCAACAGCCTCACCGACTCTCGCACGCTCGAAATCCTGCATTATCTCTTCCGAGGGCTCCTTTGTGAGAAGCGAAGCCACCACTATGGCAATGGAGGAGATTATAAACGCGGGAAGAAGCTCGTAAACGGTGAAAATACCGCCAACGAGAGGATTGAGGAGGAGCTTCCAGATGAATACTGTTGCCGCACCGCTTACCATACCTGCGATAGCACCGGCTCTCGTCATTCTCTTCCAGAAGAGCGAGAATATCATCATAGGTCCGAAGGTTGCGCCGAAGCCTGCCCATGCAAACGATACGATAGTGAATATAACGCTGTCCTCATCAAGAGCTATAACTACGGCAATGGCAGCTATAACGAGAAGCGCAATTCTCGAAACCAGCATAACCTGCTTATCGGTTGCTTCCTTTTTGAATATACCCTGATAGATATTTTTGGAAAGAGCCGAAGCCGCGATAAGAAGATAGGAATCCGAGGAGGAAATGGTTGCCGCGAGGATACCTGCCATTATAAAGCCTGCAATAATGGGAGGCAGATACGAGGTTGTCATTGTAATGAATATGTTTTCTGCGGCTGCCTTGGTGCCGAGCTCCGTCGGGAAGAGCTGTCTGCCCATCATACCGATGAACACCGCTATACCGAGCGAGAGAAGTACCCACACCATAGCGATTCTTCTTGAGGTCTTAAGCTCACGCTCGTTGCGGATTGCCATGAAGCGAAGAAGAACCTGAGGCATACCGAAGTATCCAAGTCCCCAAGCGAGAGCCGAAACTACGCTGAGAGCTCCGAAGCTTCCGGCAGAGCCGAACTGAGCTGCACCATCTACTACTATCTGAGTGCCTGCTTCGTCTACCACGGGAGTTGCAACACCGAAGAAATCAAGGAAGCCGGGAATCTTCTGCGCGTTCTCAAACACCGCACCGAAGCCGCCTGCGTTGACTACGCCAAGAATAACTACGATACTCAGAGCACTTATCATAACGATACTCTGCATGAAATCCGAAGCACTCTCAGCAAGGAATCCGCCTATAATCGTATAAAGAAGCACGAACGCCGCACCGATAAGCATCATAAGCACGTAGCTGCCGCCAAAGAGCGTTGAGAACAGCTTACCGCAGGTTACAAAGCAGCTTGCCGCGTAAACCGTAAAGAATATGAGAATGAAGAGGGCGGAAAGCGACATAACCACCTTGCTCTTTTCTTTGAATCTGTTTGAGAAGAACTCGGGAAGAGTAATGGAATTTCCCGCGACTACACAGTAACGGCGAAGTCTTCTTGAAACGATAAGCCAGTTCATATAAGTACCTATCGCAAGACCGATAGCAGTCCATGCCGCGTCAGCAAGTCCGCACCAGTAAGCAACACCGGGAAGACCCATAAGCAGCCAGCCGCTCATATCCGATGCCTCGGCGCTCATAGCCGTTACCCACGGCCCGAGCGAACGGCCTCCGAGGAAATAGTTTTCAGAATTTCTATTTGCCATCTTAGAGAACAAAAGTCCGATTCCGATAACCACTGCCATGTAAATTATCATAGCTACCAGAATCTGTATCTGAGCAGACGTCATAAAAATTTCTCCTTTTAATGCGAATTTTAAAATAAAGAGCGCACAGCCTGCGGCAAATGCTGCCGCGAAACGAGCTACAAAAACGCTCTAGGACATGCCACGCACTTATAATGATGCATTTATCTTATCATAGAAAATCGTTTTTTGCAAGCAAAAATTGAAATTTTACCTATTTTGATAAAAATAACAAAGGCGCGCCGTATATGCGCGCCTTTGTGCAAGCGGAAGCCTAATCGTATTTTCGCTGTTCAAAAATCTACTTTTCTATTTCGTTAAGCTGAGTGTTGATTTCAAGCAGCTCTTCTTTTGAAAAGCTGATATCCGCCATTCCAAGCATACCTGACAGGCGAAGCACCGTGAAACCGCCCATCATCTGCATGAAGCCCTCGGAGCTGATGTCTATATCAAATCCGCGTGAGCTTTTATCCCCTGCTCTTTCGCTTTCCTTTTTTGCACGCATTTTGCTCTCAAGAGTTTTGCAAAACGATAAAAACCAACACGCACCCACAGGTGACGCCATAATATCGGATATCTTGTCGTTGAGGGAATATCGTCCTTCTATCTCGCGCACGTCAAACCAGTTGAGAACTGCTCCCTGCTCTTTGAGGACGTAGTCCATATTCATTTTATCGACCTTACGGATTTTGCCCTCGTCACAAAGCTTGCCGGCTCGGGCGCAGATTACCGATTCCCCCTCGTTTTTGACTTCGAATCGGAAGAAATGGTCAACGGCACACTTTTTGCCGACAGACTCACCGTTTACGAAAAGCTCTACCTCCGGCTGATTCGAATAAACTGTTACACGGGTTACGGCTTCGGGACGGTCAACGTACCTTTTCCCACAGAGATGAACGAACGGCTCAGCAGATAGCCATGCCTTATAGGCATAGAATGCGTCCTTCTTATATTTTCTGTCTATGGTAACAAGTCCCTTGTGGTTCTGACCGTTTTCACCGCCCTCAGCTCTTGCATCGGCACCGAAATCAAACATATTCCATACGTGAGTTGCCCAAAGATATTTTCGGGTGAAGAGCTGCTTTATCAGCTCTTCGTGGTAATACGCCTGATATTCCTCGGTGTAGTCGCCTTGCTTGGGATTTGAAGTATGCCAATTAAGAGCTTCGCAGCCGTATTCCGAGCAGCCGATAGGGATATCGGGGTGCATTTTATGGAATTTATCAAACCAGGGGCCGTTCATATCCGTATCACCGCCGTACCAGCCGAAATAGTGATTAAAGGAAACGGCATCGGGAATTTTGAGGTATGGGTCGTCGGGGTCGCACATGGAAACGGCGGCTACGGCGGTGAGCCTGGTTTTGTCCATTTGGTGCGCTGTATCGTTCAGTATTTTGTGGTTTTCGATAAGGTCGGAATCCGTGCCGCCTATCGTTATTTCGTTTGACAGCCCCCAGACTGCGATTGATGGGTGATTATAATTTTGAATAATAAGCTCTCGAAGCTGAGACAACGTATTTTCTCTACCGTTTTGCATATGGCGCGAGATATATGGGATTTCCGCCCATACGACGAGTCCGTACTCGTCGCAGAGGTCGTAGAAATAGCTGTCATGCTGATAGTGTGCAAGTCTTACGGTGGTTGCACCGACCTCGGCAATAAGCTCTATATCCTCTCTGTGATGCTCCGGGAGCAGTGCGTTTCCTACGCCTATTCTGTCCTGATGGCGAGATACTCCGCGCAGAGCATATTCTTCACCGTTGAGAATAAAACCGCGCTCGGCATCTATTGCGATGCTGCGGCAGCCGAAACGGGAACGTACGTCATCGACGACTCGCTCGCCTTCAATAATTTTGACCTCGCAGGAATAAAGGTAGGGATTCCGTCTGCCATGCCAGAGCACAGCATTTTTTACGGTGAGGCTTGTCTTGGTATCCGAAGTCACTTTTTTCGCTATTTCCCGTCCTTCTTTGTCGTACACGGTATAGGATATAAGCTGATTCGGTTTGAAATTTTCAACGAAAACCTCCACCTCGACATTCGCATTTTTTCCGTCTATGGCAGGCGTTATCATAAGTCCCGTACCGCCGTAGTATTCAAGGTCAAAGTGGGTTTCGGCTGTGCATATCAGATTAACGTCGCGGTAAAGGCCGCCGTAGAAGGTAAAGTCCGCCATTTGAGGATAGACTGTACCGTTAGGTGAATTATCAACGGCAACGATGATATGCGAGGTATCCGAGAGTGCATCGGTTACCTCCACGCGCCAGGTCGAATAGCCTCCGTCGTGATGTGCGAGCAGTTTTCCGTCTATATAGACGTCAGCTGAGGAATTCGCGCCTCGGAATTCAAGATAATAGCGTTCAGCCGTGGGAATGGATACACGGGGCAGGCTTTTTGCATACATACAGGTTCCGCGGTAGTAGTCGTTACCGCCGTCTTGACCGTCCTTTGCATTCCACGTATGCGGCAAATCAACCCGCTCCCAGCTTTCATCCGGTGCTTTGGGGACGGTTGCAAACGTCCGCTTCGTAAAATACCAGTCCCCGTTGATATTAAGTATCTTTCTCATTTGATCCTCCGTATATTGATTTTCCCGACCGTTGATCACAGCAAAGCTCTCGCGGCATAATATACTGTATAGCGCGCCGGTGCTGAGGTAAAATTAACTCTTCGCCATAATAGTCTGTGTTTTTTGGTGAGTTGATATACAGAAAAAAGCAAAAACTGCGCTCGTTCATTATCACATTCAATACGTATCAGCTGTAAAGAGGGTGAGCTTTTTACGCAATTAATTTCAATTCTTCTTTTTCCCTTGACTTTTTGACGGTGCGGTTGTATAATGAATTTAACTTGATGCGCGCGGTGCGCACCAAAATTTTATATCATTATAAAGGAGAGTACTAATGAAACTTTCAAGAAAACCTATGCGTCTTCTGCTCGTACTCGTTGCAATGATGCTTGCTTGCTCGCTTCTTCTCACCGGTTGTTTCTTCAACAACGACGATGACGATGATGACGATGACGGCAAGAGCAAGGGCGAGAGCAAACAGGAGCTCGCGGCTCAGAGTGAATTTATCAAGGGATTGGGCGGCGTATCCGAGACCTTCAAGGGTCAGACCTCCGCTATGTCCTACAGCACCTTTGACGAGGCTGCAACTGCTTTCGTTGAAGAAGAGGTTGCCGGCAATGCAGACGTAAGCATTGACAGTATCGACCACAAGGGAGAGCTTGACGACGATGAAATCGAGGCACTCGCAATTCCCGATGAAGACCTTGAGGGCGCTATCGGCGTTGAGGAAATCGTAATCAAGTACAGCGACAGCATCGTTCAGACCGCGTCCGACAAGCTTGACAAGACCAAGACCGTTAAGGTTTACATAATCAAGTATGAAAACAGCTTCAAGTACTACGCACCCGCTCCCGTTACCGGTGCTACCATTACCAAGAGCTACTATGACTCTGTATTCAATGCTGATAAGTACAAGAACTGCACCTTCAAGAACACGATGGAAATGGAAATAAGCATGTACGCATCCGCTGAAGGTCAGACCATTGATTTCGACGCTACCATGACTATGGAGCAGCTTATCAAATTTACTGACGGCAAGATTTATCTTGAGCAGACTATGAAGACCGTCGGTGAGGGTGATTCCGCCGAGATGATGGGATTTGACAACGAAGAGCAGTACATAGCAGCTTATATCGAAGTAGTTGACGGTTATACTCATTGCTACGTTAAGACCGAGAAGGACGGCAGCTGGGCGCTCGGCAATCTTTATCAGATAGGTTTCGGAAACATTAACGAGCTTACTCCCTTCCACGATCAGTATCTTGACTACAGCTACTTCACCAAGACCGACTACGGCTTCCAGGTTTCCGGAGATAATGCGAAGAAGTTCATCGAGGAAACTCTCAGCCATCAGGCAGGTTTCGGTTCAGACATGTTCGATATGATGGATATAGATATGTTTGCTAAGTACTATGTTTGCGACGGTACTCTTTCCGGTATGAGAGAGGACGTTACTCTCAAGATAGACTCTAAGCAAGAGATTGACGGAGTTGAGGCAACTATCAAGCTTGACGAATACGTTAAAGTAGAGACCACCTGCAAAGATTACGGCTCTACCGTTGTTGAGAAGCCCTTCACCGAGTAATCGGAACGCGCGCTTTTACACGCGGCAAAGCAAAAACAGCTTACGCCTTTTAGTGTAAGCCGAATAAAAGCGGAGGTACCGTGCCTGAACCGCACTGAAACCTAAAAAACGGACATTGAATAAAAAGACCTCTTGTAGTAGAATAGAAATATCTACTGCAGGAGGTTTTTTGTATGGGAACAAAGCATTATCCGGAAAGCTTTAAGTTGACGGTAATAAAAGAGCATGCGGAAGGACACTCTGTCAAATCATTGAGCAAAAATATGGTGTAAGTAAATGGGCTATACATTGTTGGTGTGGACTTTCAGAAAAAGTCAACCAAAGAAAAATGAATCCCAAAAAGAGAGGACGTCCAAGGAAGATTGCCCTAAAACAATGAAGGCATTAAGAAAATTACCGAATGGATAGGAGAAGCAATGGATTGCAATCGGTGTTTTATTCTTCATATATCAGCGCAAGAAAATTTTTGACAAAAACGTTTCTGTCGAATAATTTCTTTACAAAAATCCCTGAAAGCGAAATGCTTTCAGGGATTTTTTATATCACCTAGGATACAAGACTTAACGGTAACGCTTTCACCGGAACCTGATGGTAACGACACCTCGGTGGAAAATCAATCACGTTTCTTTTTTATATTTGCGGATGCATCTTCATTAAGAGTCTGCAATGCAAAAGCTGTATTACAAGTTCCTCTTTGGGATGCTTGAGTTCCTGTTTTTGATGATTTGTTAGATGAAGAACTCAACGGGGGCAGTTTACCTTGCTTAATAGTTGAAATTATTTTTTTGGTTTCTTCCGACATTGTTATCCTCACATATTATTTTTTATAATTAAGTACACTAGATATGTCAATACAGAAATAATCGATAAAATCCACCCCAACTTATACCACTTGATCCGTATTGAATTTTGTGCTGAATTATGTTGACGAGCGAAATCGTAACTATCGATTAAGGTCACATACATGTTTATGGGATCGCTAGATAATAAATCTTCATCGTATAGATCTGATATCTTTAAAACCTTATACTCTCTAGTAGATATGACTTTAACCATAGAAAGCATAGATATAAAAGAAAGTACAACCGTAGAAGTGTATGTAATGAACAATAACGCAGGTATCATCCATTCGTAAAAAGTTGTAGTTGGAAGTGAAAAAATAAACTTGTAATCATTGAGAGGTATAATTGCAATCAAAAATGCGGAAATAATAGGTAATGAGATGTTTGTTTTTGAATCAATTATACTAGTCCTATTATGTTCATGTTCATATTCTGATTTTGCTGTATCCATAAGAATTCTTACAGTTTCTTCTTTGAAAACAACATCTGGTATGTCTTTATCCAAATTAGTGGTATCCATAGTATCCCCGAGTATGAAAAATTAATTACTCTTTAAGTATACCACATATTAACATGAAAAGCAATAGAAACTGAAAAAATAGATAAGACTTTAGAAAAATGTCGAAGTTAGTTCGTGGTATTTTCTCATTGCTTGTATTCGTGCGGTCTTTCCACGTAATCCTTTACTTTGTAGTCGCCAATCTTTTCGTACGTGGCATCGTTGCCGGAAGAAGCAATATTTTCATCGTCTGTATCTTCTCCAAGAATGGCATCAAAGAAGATACGCTCGATATACTTATATTCCGAGTAAATTCCTTGAGATGCCCAAACAAGAGCATTTCTTACA
>JAZNDN010000095.1:0-13618 GCA_045588085.1 Eubacteriales bacterium | reverse complement strand
AAGGCGAGGTTAAAATTCGAGATAATATGAGTATATTATAAGGATTTTTACCGAAGCTTTGTCACAAATCAGCATCCCTAAAACGTGTTCGGATTACTCCCTCTTGCCTATGCAAATTGCCGAAAAAAAGGCGGTATCTTTGTGAGTATTTACCCGACTTTAAAAAATTATATTTTTTATTATCTTTATTTCTTGTTTTTTTTTGCCGTGGGTGTTATCATTAGATGAGCTGAGCTCAATTACTATTAACCCCGGAGGGTAACAGGATGAAAAGCATTAAAGAAATAGAGTGGTTTTATTCACAGGAAAAAATCCCCTGCAATCTGATGGTTGAGGCACCTTACAGTATTTACCGTCTTAAGTCGACGGGGCAGACCGTATGCGAGCATACGATGGACCTCGGACTTGGCGAGTATGGCTGTCAGATAACCGTTATGGGAGATACTCATTTTAACAATTCGAACGCTGAGGACGATCTCGACGAGGAAACCGTATACACTAAGTTCAAAAGAACTTGGGGTAATAATGGCAAGCACATAGACAGAACCCGTCTTTCTCTGCAGGCAGCTGCTTTTTCCGACCAGATAGTTCTCGTTGGCGATATTATAGATTATCTGACCAAAGCGGCAATGGCAGACACCAAAAAGTACATAATCGACGCATATCCCGACGCGCTTCTGACTGTCGGCTGGCACGATATCACAAAGCAAATGCAAACCAGACGCCCTAATTTGCTTACTGATGACGAAAGACTTGATATCCTTCAGGAAATATGGCCTAACGACATTCACTATTGCACTAAGGATATCAATGCTAAGATTACTGCCGTTTGTATGGGACACGCGCATTGCAGATACACCAAGGATTTCTCGGATAAGCTCGCAGCCGATATCGAAAGAGCGAGAGCTGAGGGCAGATACATACTCGTATTCCAGCACGAGCCTCTGGCAACCGGTCTTGAAAAGGATAAGCAGGCACCCGTCTGCTACGACCGCCTCAGCGAAAATCCTGTCACCTCGATTAACCTCTACGACGGAGATAAGCGTATTTGCTCTATTGACGATACGATAGAGTACGACTGGAAAATATTCAAGCTTCTGACCGAGAACGCTGACGTTGTTAAGGGCATTTTCGTAGGTCACGAGCACGTTCAGTGCTATACCGAAATTCCCGCAAGCTATATGAAGGACGGCAAAAAAATCGAAACCGTTATACCTCAGCATATTGCCGCTTGTACCGCATACCATCCTAACGGATTTTATATGCGCATAATAGTTAAGTAATTGTTTGTAAAAAGAGCCGGGCGCGGAGAAATTCGCGCCCGGCCGATTGGTGATTTATATGAGAACCGTTGAACAGAGAATTGCATTTTATTCTCAGGAAAAGCAGCCTATTGAAAGCCGCCATCCTGAAAATCCCGGTAGATTTTATAAGCTGCTCGGAACGGGGCAGACAGTCGGTGAATTTGAAATAGACCTCGGTCTTGGCGAGGACGGAGTCGAAATCGCTCAGGTAACCGATTGCCACCTGAACGCCGTCAACGAAAAGGATATGCTCGACCCAGAAACGCCATATACCCTCGAATGCCGTAAGGCGTTTCGCGCAGGAGCTATGACGAAGGAAACCGTCGGTGCGCTTGAGGGTGCATACCATAGCGATGCTATGATAGTGACGGGTGATATTCTTGACTATATGACCTACGGAACTATGGATTTAGTCAAGGAGCTTCTTACCGATACCTATCCAGATGTAATGATGACGGTTGCCTGGCACGATATGACCAAGCAAATGCAAACGAAGCGCCCGAATCTTCTTACTAATGAAGAGCGCATAGAGATGCTGGGGCAAATCTGGCCGCATGATATACACTACTGCAAAAGAGATATCGGAAAGAGAATAACCGTGCTTTGTCTTGGAAATACTCTTATCGCATATTCCAAGGATTTCTCCGAGCAGCTTCTTGCCGAAATTCAAAGAGCAAGAGCCGAGGGCAGATACATACTTATATTCCAGCACGAGCCGCTTGCAACGCGTGTTGAGAGCGATAGAGAGAGAACGCCCGAATACCCAACGAGCAACGGATACGGCTATCTGCGCAATTTCTGTGACTGTGACAGAATGATGGCGCGCCCTGACGACCCCAATGAGCTGACACATAAGATTTACGGAATTTTAACCTCAAACGCCGACGTTATCAAGGGGATTTTCGCAGGTCACTATCATAACCAGTTCTATACCGAAATTCCCGCAAGCTATATGAAGGACGGTGAAAGGGTACAGACGGTTCTGCCTCAGTACGTGTGCTCCATATCCTGCGCGCACGAGAAGGACGGAAACGGTTATTTCGCAAGATATATATTTAAGTAAATGGAGATAGCAATGCAAAGACCCTACGTTATATGCCATATGCTCCAGTCTGCCGACGGAAAGGTGAGTGGAGAATTTCTTGAAAAAGCAGAGCTGGCAGCTGCAACCGAAACGTATTTTGAGCTTCACAGAGCCTACGGTGCAGACGCCTTCGCAATAGGAAGAACAACAGCCGTCGAAAGCTTTACAAAGGGGTACTATCCCGACCTTTCTCGGTATTCGGGTGAGGAAATCGACCTTTCTGATTACGTCGGCGGAGCTTACCGCCGCTATGCCGTGATTTTTGACAGGCAGGGAAGGGTAGGCTGGAAGAGTGCCGCTGTCGAAGATGACGACCCGGGATACGACGGAGCACATATCATAGAGGTGCTCTCCGAGTCGGTTGATAAAAGATACCTCGCATATCTTAAGGATATAGGAGTTTCCTATATATTTGCCGGAAAAGACGGTTCCGATATTGAAAAAGCACTTGATAAGCTTGTGGAGAAATTCGGTATCTGCAATCTTTTGCTTGAGGGCGGCAGCGAAATTAACGGAGCCTTTGCCGCAGCAGGCGTAATAGATGAGCTCAGCCTCCTCGTATCACCTGTCAAGGCAGACGCTGACGGCAAGCCGCTGTTCGCACGCGCTCTTAGCGGAACACCGCATTTTATGAGCGCAACACCTTACCCGGACGGCGTAATACTTATGCGTTACTCGGTAAAATAAAAAGAGTGGAAAGAAACAAAAAATACCCGCTGCCGTTTGCTTATCAAACTACAGAGACAATTTGACACAGAGAGACCAAAACAAAAAAACCGACCTACTCTGAGGTCGGTTTTGTTTTATAAAAAAGAAGCGGAGAATCGGCTAGCGCGCTGGCGCTATGCACAGAGAGCAGAAGCTTTTGTACTAACCTAGCTTTTACACACGCAAAACGCCGGATATGCGCAGAGCGCATATGCGAACTCCTCGTTTGCTTAGCAAACGACAGAGTTAATTTGACACAGAGAGACCAAAACAAAAAACCGACCTACTCTGAGGTCGGTTTTTGTTTTGGTGCTCCTGCGGAGAATCGAACTCCGGACACCTTGATTAAGAGTCAAGTGCTCTACCAGCTGAGCTACAGGGGCAAACTAACGCGCTTAAATATAATAACACAATATAGTCTGTTTGTCAATAGTTTTGTTAGATTTTTTTAGCTTTTAACTAAATCGCCGTCTTATAATAAAAAATGGTGTCTTGCAGTTTCGCGCCTATGACATTGCTAAAATTTACCTTTTCCTGTCAAAAAGCTATATGCCTTTCATTTTGAGGATTTATTTTGTGTTTTTTTATCAGAGATACGGAAAAATTATGTCAAAATGCCGCGTATGCTTTTTCAGGTTGGTCTGTTTAGGAGTAAACAAGAGAATTTTGCATCAATTTTTGCAATGGCAGGCGAAAAGCGGCAAGCTATTCTGTTTTTCGACCGCCTCATCTCAACGACGCAGAGCATTCATCTGTGATACAATATAGTCCCTTTTTGCCGCTATTTAAAGCAGCCTTAGTTTTCCCTGCGGCAAAGGAATTTATACACGACGGCTTTTACATGGAGGCACTGTATGAGGCAGAAATCAAAAGCAATAAAATCGGTTATCAAAGAGGACGTAATATGTGACGGAGAATATCGTTACATCTACCGCCTTTATGAAAACGCAGCTCGCAAAATCGGCAAAGCATCACTTACTCTGTATTCAATAGAAATAGAAATGGAATGTGAGGAGGTTTGCAGTAAGAGCGAAATATCCGAAATCTTCGCTGACGTAGGCAAGGCGTTGACTTTCTATAATTCGCTCGTCGAGAATCTTGTAACGCCGATAAATCTTCACTACGTCCTTGAGGACAGCATTACTTTAATAACCAAATAAAACGCTGCGGGCGCTCTGTTTGAGGCTTCGCAAGCAAAATCAAGGTGGGACGTGAATTGATTTCATGTCCCGCTTTTTTTGCTCAAGATGCGATTACGGTGCATAATGATGAATGCAGAACGGAGGCTGAGGTGTCGTTGCCGATATAATGTAAATATAAAAATAAATATAAAAATAAATATAAATATAAATGTAAATATAATATAAAGGGAAGCGCGCGTGGCGCAAAAAAGAAAAAGAAGAATAAAAGAGCGAGAGGAAAGATACGGAAAAATTGCGTTTTATGTCAAATACGAGGAAAAAATGTGCAACATTACCAAAATCAGCATCCCAAATCCCACATTTTTTTGGAAGCCAATCATACTTACCTGCCGGGAATTTTGCGGTATAGTATTATCAGAGGTCAATACTGTAAAAATTCATTGACTAAGAAAAGGAGAATTAAAATGATTTTTAAGGAACAAAATGAAATGACGTATCTGCCGCTGTTTTTCAGCTGGTACGAAACGGTCGAAGAGCTTTCGGATAACGATTTGGGAATGCTTATAAAAGCTCTTTTAAAAAGCGTATCGCGCGGTGATACGGAATGCAACAAATCACTTCCGACACATTTGAAAATCGCTTATAATTTTATGTATGACAATGTAATTCGTGCGATGGCAGGTTATAAGAAAATGCGAGATTTCAAGCGCGAGAACTTATATCGCAGATGGGGCAAAAAAAGCGAAAGTGGGCAGACGTGTGCGCAAAAAACAAAGCTCCGCCACGGAGATTTTGACTCGGACGAAGCTTTTAAATTAGCTTTGGAGAGAAGCGATAAGGGGGTACAAGCAACCTAAAACGGATTTTGAACTCACTTATACTGCTCAATCATATCAGAGAGCGTCTTCTTGGGAACGTAGCCTATCGACATATCAAGGAAGGTGTCGTCCTTGACGAATGCAACCATAGGTATGCTCTCAACGCGGAATTTTGCAGCAAGCGCAGGCTCCTCGTCTACGTTAATTTTGCAGAATTTTACGTCCGGATATTCAGCCTCAAGCTCGTCAAGGGTCGGCGCGAGCATACGGCAGGGGCCGCACCATGTTGCCCAAAGGTCGATAACCACGAGCCCGGAATGCCCTATAACCTCTTTTTCAAAGCTCTCACTCGTTATATTAAGCATAATTTTCCTCCTTTGAATATTGTTTGTTCTATTCTTATTTTAACATATTGTATAGAATTTTTCAAGTACCGGTATTCGACGAGCTTCCGCCTTTTTTTCTCTATATTTTGTATCGGTAAGTCTTAATTTATTCGGCAGAAACATATTGATAGCTGTACCGTTTATAGTACAGTGCATCTGTTACAATATAGTCACGGGGAAATAAAAAACAAACCGAAAAGGAGAAAATGATATGGAATACAAATATGCAGTAGCAATACTTAAGGGCGATTACGAGAGAATAATGGGAGTTTTCGACACAAAGGAGGAGGCGGATATTTTCGGTATCACCAACCGCGTTCCGCACGAAATGGGACTGCAGTACTGCTTTGCGGGCGATTTTCTTGCAGGCGTACCTCAGGGAAACAGTATGAAAATATATAGCTATTATAACGTGTAAGTGAGAAATTTGCTTGAGGCAAATTTAATGCATAATGCAAGCCCCGAAAATTAATACATAATTCAAGCGCCTCGCACTGCGCGCCTAATGCAGAATGCATAATAAAATTTTCAATGCGGTATAAGCGCATACGTAATGCGAACAGATAAAAATTCCGCTAAAACAATGCTGAAAGGCAAAGCACGGAGTTTGGATAAAATTGAAAAAAGCAAAAGGTGAAGCAGAGATTTATACTGCCTCACCTTTGTTTTTATAAGTAGAGTGCTAAGGAAACGACGCGATTAAATACTACGTCTAATTTCTAACTATGCATTAATTTTCGCTGTGCGAAAATTCTCAGTCCTTGTAAATGGGGAACTTTGCACAAAGAGCCATAACCTCTTCGGAAATGCGCTCGCTCGTGTCCTCAAAGCGATAGGTAACGTCGGAAATCCACTTTGCAATCTGCTTCATTTCCGCTATGCCGAAGCCGCGTGAGGTTGCTGCGGGAGTACCAAGACGGACACCGCTTGTGATAAAGGGAGAGCGGGGGTCGCCGGGAATAGCGTTCTTGTTAGCGGTAATGTGAACCGCGTCAAGTCTGTGCTCAAGCTCCTTACCGGTGATTTCGGTATTGGTGAGGTCAAGAAGCATAAGGTGGTTGTCGGTTCCTCAGGAAACGAGCTTCATACCCTCGTTGAGAAGTCCCTTTGCGAGTGCCTGAGCATTCTCGGCAACGTTCTTCTGGTACTGCTGGAATTCGGGAGTAAGAGCCTCGCCGAGCGCAACTGCCTTTGCGGCAATTATATGCATAAGGGGACCGCCCTGAGTTCCGGGGAAGACAGCCTTGTCGATAGCCTTTGCATGCTCCTCCTTGCAGAGAATAAGACCGCCTCTGGGGCCTCTGAGAGTCTTGTGAGTAGTGGTGGTAACAACGTCCGCGTAGGGAACGGGCGAGGGGTGAAGACCTGCCGCAATAAGACCTGCAATGTGAGCCATATCAACCATAAGATATGCGCCAACCTCGTCTGCAATCTCGCGGAATTTAGCAAAATCTATGGTACGGGGATAAGCAGATGCACCTGCAAGAATGAGCTTGGGGCGGCATTCGAGAGCAAGCTTTCTTACCTCGTCGTAATCAATAACGCCGGTAGCCTGCGAAACACCGTAGGGAACTATGTTAAAATATTTACCCGAGATATTGACGGGCGAGCCGTGGGAAAGGTGTCCTCCGTGAGCCAGGCTCATCGAAAGAACGGTGTCACCGGGATTGATAAGAGCGAAGAAAGCTGCAAGGTTAGCGTTAGCACCGCAGTGGGGCTGAACGTTAGCGTGCTCTGCACCGAAGAGCTTTTTAGCTCTCTCTCTTGCAATGTCCTCAACCTCGTCAACGAATTCGCATCCGCCGTAGTATCTCTTTCCGGGATAGCCCTCAGCGTACTTGTTGGTAAGTACGGTGCCTGCCGCAAGAAGAACAGCCTTGGATACGATGTTCTCGGAAGCGATAAGCTCGATGTTGTGCTGCTGACGCTCAAACTCACGGTTTACAGAAGCAAACACCTCAGAGTCAAATTTTTCAAGTTCGTCAAAAAACATAAGATTTACCTCCAGTAAATATTACAAAATTATTTTTAATTTAAGTCGGCATAAGACCGATAACCCAAACGCTGACGTATAGAAAGTCGGACGTGTTGAGTATACCGAATATCACGCCTTAAGTATAAACTTGTTAAAGCTCTTTTTGCCACGCTTGATAAGCACGCCTGCTTCAAGCATTTCCTTGCTTACAGTTGCCTTGACGTCGCAAATCTTTTCTCCGTCCACAGATACACCGCCTTGCTCTATTGCGCGTCTGCCCTCAGAGCGAGAGGGAACCATACCGCCAAGAACCAGAAGGGAAATTACGTCAACCGAGCCTTCGGTGAGCATTGCGGACTCAACGTCGACTGTGGGGGTCAGAGCGCTGTCACCCGATACGAAGAGTGCTCTTGACGCTTCCTGAGCGCGATTTGCCTCGTCCTCACCGTGAATAAGCTTGGTAAGCTCGTATGCAAGAATTTCCTTTGCGGTGTTAAGCTGTGCACCCTCCCAAGCGTCCATAGCGTCGATTTGCTCAAGAGGAAGGAACGTCAGCATTCTGATGCACTTGAGAACGTCACGGTCTCCGACGTTTCTCCAGTACTGATAGAAATCGTAGGGAGTCGTCTTGTTGGGGTCAAGCCATACGGCACCGCTCGCGGTCTTGCCCATCTTCTTGCCCTCGGAGTTGAGAAGCAGGTTGATAGTCATAGCGTAAGCGTCCTTGCCGAGCTTCTTTCTGATAAGCTCGGTTCCGTAAAGCATATTCGACCACTGGTCGTCACCGCCAAACTGCATATTACAGCCGTATTCACGGAAAAGATGATAGAAATCGTAGCTCTGCATTATCATATAGTTGAATTCAAGGAAGGAAAGACCCTTTTCCATTCTCTGCTTGTAGCACTCTGCGGAAAGCATCCTGTTAACAGAGAAGCAGGCTCCGACGTCACGCAGCAGCTCGATATAATTGAGTCCGAGAAGCCAGTCAGCATTGTTTACCATAATAGCCTTGCCCTCGCCGAACTCTATGAAACGCTCCATTTGACGCTTGAAGCATTCGCAGTTGTGCTGAATGGTTTCGGGGGTGAGCATAGAACGCATATCGCTTCTGCCCGAGGGGTCACCTATATATCCTGTGCCGCCTCCGATAAGAACTATGGGCTTGTTGCCTGCCATTTGCAGTCTTTTCATAAGGCAAAGTGCCATGAAATGACCTACGTGAAGGCTGTCAGCTGTGGGGTCAAAGCCGATATAGAAGGTTGCCTTACCCTCGTTTATAAGCTCCTTGATTTCGTCCTCGTCGGTAACCTGCGCGATAAGTCCGCGGGCGACCAGCTCGTCGTAAATTTTCATTCTTTTATGTGTCCTTTCCTATGTAACTCTCAAATTCGGAAGAGGAATAAATACCGAAAGATACGTAATCTGCACTCGCGGTTTTAAATTATTCACTCTCAAAGCGCGGCAAAATAGCCGTCGTAGGCTATTCTTACTGAGGGGTAATCGGCTGCCGCCGCCGTTAAATCCTCGTGCAGCTCGCGGCGCCTCTCGCTCGGAATATGCGAAAGAATAAACCTCGTATACTCGCTTGCCGCACCGCAGGCTATAAGAAGCTCGCGAATCTTCATAACACCCTCGAAATTATTGTGGTAAATACAGCCCTCGGATATCGCACGGTCGCCAAGCGCGCAGTCCATAATGAAAAGCTCCGGCTTTGCTTCCTTGATAACGCGCCATGCCGACGGATTGATAAAGCCTCCGTCAAGACCGTAGAAAAACGTCTTTTCCTTTTTGAAAAGGAAATTGAATGCGCACTCGCGCGCGTCGTCGGTAATATGGTTTGAGGGCAGGGGAATAATCTCGTAGCCCTGCACCGAAAAGATACCGAAGGGATAAATCACCTCGGCACGTATGCCGGGAATTCCCGAAAGCTCAGCGCAAACGGTTGCTCCCGCATGCACTGTCAGCCCCGGTGAGATTGCCGCAAGACGTTCTATGGCGCAAACCGAGAAATGTCCGAGATGGGAATGCGTTATCAGCACGTCGCAAATACCCTTCGTGAGCCCTGAAAGCATAAAGCTTTCCTCAAACTCGAAAATATCTTCCGAGGGGTCTATAATAAGCTTCTCGTCAACGAGAAGCGAGGGAAAACGCCTGTATTCCTTGGAAAGCTTGTTTCTGCACCGGACCGAGCCCAAGGCGCCCGTGCCGATAAATCTCAAGTCAATCAAAGCTTTGAAACCTTGTAAACCGTGGAGTGAGTATAAACCTCGCCTGCCTCATAGAAGCCCTCGCCGAGATTTACACAGTTTGGCTCGGTCTGAGTTTCAAGGCAGAATGCACCGTGAACTATCGGCTTGTGTCCGCCTCTGAAAGCAGGACCTTTTCCGAGGAAATTACCCATGTAGAACTGTACGCCGGGTTGGTCGGTGTATACCTTCATTGAAAGCTCCTCGCCGAGAACCTCTGCCGCAAGTGCAAGCTCCTTTCCGAAAACAACCTCGCGGGGCTGTCCGTTAAGAACGAAATTATGGTCGTAGCCGATAAAATCAGCCGAGAGGTGCTCGCCCATTTCGGTAGGCTTCTTAAGGTCAAATACGGTACCCTCAACCGCAGGACGCTTGCCGTTCGGAATAAGCTTTTCGTCAACGTCGGTAAATCTGTCGGCATAAACCGTTATTATATGGTCCTCAACCGTACCGCCAAAGCCGTTGAGATTGAAATATGCGTGGTTGGTAAGTGCTATGGGCGTCTTTGCCTTGGGGTATGCCTTGTAGTCAATTAGGATAGCAGCGCCCTCAAGCTTGTAGGTAACCACGGTAAGAAGCTCCGCAGGAAAGCCCTCCTCACCGTCACGGGAGGTGTAAGAGAGGGTTATAAAGTCCTCACCGAATTCTTCAACGGTCCAAACCTTGTGGTCGAAGCCGTCACCGCCGTGCAGGCAGTTTCCATTGTTGTTTTGGGGGAGCTTGTACTCTTTTCCGTCCATCTCAAAGCGCGCACCTGCAATACGGTTCGCCACTCTGCCTATAAGCGCACCCTGGTGCGAGGTATCCTTAAGATAATCGTCAAGAGTGTCGAAGCCTCCGATTATATCCTTTCCGTATGCCTCGAATTTGACGATAGCGCCGCCTCTTTCCATAACGGTAAGTGACGCCTCATCGTTTTTTATCGTATAAAGCGAGATAATCTCGCCGGTAGGAAGAGTTCCAAAATAAGTTTTTTCCATTTTATCCACCTCGCAAGACGTATAATAATAAATTATACTAAATAAAAAGTAAAATGTAAAGACTTAAATAAATATTTTTACACATTTTTGGATTAAAACAACCGTAAAACAGTCAAAATCGCTTATCATCCCCTCGCTTGAGCGTTCTTACGGCCTACGGTATGCCACAGGGCTCACGCCTACGCGCTTTTTGAAGCTGCGCGAGAAATAATAAATAGAAGAAAAGCCTACCTCATCGGCAATCTCGGAAAGATTGACGCCTCCGTAAAGCATACGGAGCTTTGCAGACTCAATTCTGTGCGCTATAAGGTCATCCATAGGAGAGGTGCCGTACCTTTTGCGATAAAGAGCGGAAAAACGGCTCTGCGAATACCCGGCTACCTTAGCCATGCTCTCAAGCGTCCACCTTTCGCGGTACCTGCGCATGATTTCGGTTCGGGCAAATTCAAGTCTGTCAGGGCTCGGCTCGAAATCACCCGAGAAAAGACGGAAAATATCAATTATCGCGTTTTCCATAATCAGCCGGCATTTGTCCTCGTATCCCGGACGGCAGCTCTGCTCCTCGCGCCTTATTGTATCTATAACGGCACCAAGGTCGAAAGAGCCTGTAATTCTGAACGGAGTGTTCTTTGGCAGAGGGTATTTCTCGGTAAGCTCACCGAAATCCTCCCCGTCAATATAAAGCCAATCGTTTACGAAGCCCTCCTCAGCATTCTCGGCAGGGCCGTGGTATATGAGCTCGTTAGGCTCGAATATAACGAAATCCCCGGCACGCCCCGCAATGAGCTTAGAATTTATTTCTATTCGGTAATCGGTAAGAAATCTGCTGACGAAATAATACGGCCGCCTGTAACGCAGGCAGAATTCTCCCACTGCGTGCGGCATTGCCGTATCGTATAGCACGAATTTCAAAAAACATCTCCTCCCGTCCGTGCGCCAGTTTGCCTATACCACAGCAGTAAGATAGTGCAAATTGACAGTAAGATTATCTATTGTTAAAGGTATTATATCATAATATAATACAAATAACAAGCAATTTTTGAAAAAGTAATTTTTTACAAACGGAGGACGTCCTATGAAGAAAATATCTCTTTCGGGAAAATGGAGAATGAGGGGAAACGGCTACGATTGCTACGGCACCGTTCCCGGCTCGCTTTATTCATTTCTGCTTGAGAACGAGCTTATGCCAGACCCTTATTACAGAGATAACGAAATAGCAGCTCTTGAGCTGACCTTTCACGATTACGTGTTTGAAAGAGAGTTTGACTATGAGAGCACCCCCGGCAGAGTCTTTCTAAGATTTGAGGGACTTGACACGCTCTCGGACGTATATCTTAACGGCAAGCATATCGCATACACCACCGATATGCATATAACCTACGAGTTTGACGTTACGGACGTTATACTGCCCGGTGTGAACAAGCTCTGCATTGAGTTTCACGAATGTGATACCCTCGTTCACGAAAAGAGTGATGAAATGGAGCTTTTCGAGGGTGATTTGAGAATGACGCGAGGCTTTGCATACATAAGAAAGGCGCACTGTATGCTCGGATGGGACTGGGGTCCCAGACTTCCTGATATGGGAATATGGCGAGAGCCTTCGCTTGTTATAAAGGATTCGGCGCGTATTGAGAATTTGCATATCCGGCAAAGACATGAGAATGGAAGAGTATTTATAACCCCCGAGGTTAAGGCTTCCTCTGAAGCCGATATAAAGGTGACTCTCATTTCGCCGGACGGAGCTCGCAGGACGGTTTGTGCAAACGGTGAGTCTGAGGTTGAAAATCCTGAGCTTTGGTGGCCGCGAGGTCTTGGAAGCCAGCCTCTTTATACGGTTGTTGCAGAGCTTTACGAGGACGGCAAGGTCTCTGACAGCACGGAACGCCGCATAGGACTGCGCGAGCTTAAGCTTATTCGCGAGAAGGACAGATACGGTGAGAGCTTTATGCATGAATGTAACGGTGTCAGATTCTTTGCAATGGGTGCCGACTATATTCCGGAGGACAATATTTTCTCAAGAATTACCCCCGAGCGCTCACGCGAGCTGCTTGAGCGTTGCGTTTTCGCAAACTTCAACGCCATAAGAATATGGGGCGGCGGCTATTACATGGATAACTGGTTCTTCGATATATGCGACGAGCTCGGACTTGTAGTGTTTATGGATTTGTGCTTCGCCTGCTCCTTCTACCGTCCCGACGAGAGAATGTATGAGGATATCAAGGTAGAGGTTCGCCAGAATCTCGAAAGGCTCCGTCACCACGCGTCAATAGCCGTTATCAGCGGCAATAATGAAATTGAGGACTGCGGACTTAAAAATTCTTCCGAGCAGGTAAAGGCGGTATGCATTCCCATTGCTATCGAGCTTTTTGAGGGAATCATTGCCGATATCGTTGCCGAGGTTTGCCCCGAGATACCGTATATTCCGTCATCACCGATAACGGCAGGTCACTTTATAGCCCCGGATAATGAGAATTACGGAGATAGCCATTACTGGAAGGTATGGCATTCGGGCGAGCCTTTCAGCGAGTACAGAAATCACTATTTCAGATATCTTTCGGAATTCGGCTTCCAGTCCTTCCCCTGCGATAAAACCATGAATGCCGTGACAGTTCCCGAGGACAGAAATATATTCTCAAGAGTTATGGAGTTTCACCAGAGAAATCACGGAGCAAACGCCAAGATAATCAGCTATCTTTCGCAGACCTATCTCTATCCGCACAGCTTCCCGGTGCTCCTTTACGCATCTCAGCTTCTTCAGGCAGAGGCTATGAAATTCTGCGTTGAGCACCTCAGAAGAAATCGCGGCAGATGTATGGGCGCGCTCTATTGGCAGCTTAACGATATCTGGCCGGTTGCCTCTTGGTCGAGCATCGACTATTACGGAAGACTTAAGGCTCTTCACTACTATGCAAGAAGATTTTACTCGCCCGTGCTTCTCTCCTGTCACGAAACGGGCGAAACCACCACACGTCCCT
>JAZNDN010000094.1:0-8943 GCA_045588085.1 Eubacteriales bacterium | reverse complement strand
TGACTACCTTGATGCAATTCGTCACGCAGGCTCAATTTTTATGGGCAGAAATTGTCCTGAAGCACTTGGCGACTATATGGCAGGTCCTAACCACACCCTACCTACAAGCGGTACGGCTAAATTCTCAAGTCCATTGTCTGTTGACGATTTCGTCAAGAAAACACAGTATATTTACTACGACAGAGATGCGCTTGAAGCGGTTGCTAAGGACGTAGAGTATTTTGCTGAAAAGGAAGGCCTCACAGCTCACGCGAAAAGCGCGGTTATAAGGTTTGAGGATTAACTAAGATGAGCAGATTTCTGAAAGAAAAATACAAATCCCTAAAAGAATATACTCCCGGTGAGCAACCTAAGGGCAGGGAGTACGTGAAGCTTAACACAAACGAGTCGCCCTTCCCACCCTCGCCGCTTGCCGTAAGTCTTGCAGAGGAAGCGGCAAGACGCTTGATGCTGTATCCCGACCCAAACGTAACCGACCTTACGGGGCTTATGGCAGACGAGCTTGGAGTGAGTGCCGACGGGGTAATAATGACAAACGGCTCGGACGAGGTTCTGAACTTTGCTTTTATGGCGTGGTGCGATGAGAATTGTCCTGCGGTGTTTGCGGATATAACCTACGGATTTTACCGTGTGTTTGCGGATATAAACAATCTGCCGTACAGACAAATCCCTTTGAAAGATGATTTTTCGCTTGACCTTGACAGGCTTGCGGCAGAGCGCGGAACGCTTTTCATAGCCAATCCGAACGCTCCGACCGGCATAGCGATTTCGCTCTCCGAAATAGAAGAGCTGCTGCTTTCGGACAGAAACAGAATAGTCGTAATCGACGAGGCGTACGTGGATTTCGGAACCGAAAGTGCGGTGCGATTGATTGACAAATACGATAACCTTTTCGTTACGGGTACGTTCTCAAAATCACGCTCTATGGCGGGCGCAAGGCTTGGATACGGTGCAGGCTCGCCGGCACTGGTTTCCGACCTCGTTAAAATCAAGTACTCAACCAACCCCTATAACGTAAACAGAATGACAGCCGCTGCCGGTGAGGGCGCATTAAGGGATAAGGCGTATTTTGAAAATAATTGCAGGGCGATTATCGAAAACAGAGCATGGCTTGAAAAGGAGCTTGCTTCCCTGAATTTCGTTTTCACACCCTCAAAGGCTAATTTCATTTTTGCAAAAAGCGACAGGATAAGCGGAGAGCAGCTTTACTTAAGACTAAAGGAAAAGGGCGTTCTGGTTCGCCATTTCAACGGTGCAAGGATTTCCGAATTTAACAGAATAACTATTGGAAATTCCGAGCAAATGCAAATATTAGTTGACAAAATTAAGGAAATATTCGTGGAAATTGATGCATCGGTTGCCGATGCGTGAGTTTTGAAAGGTGATAATATGAGACAGTCTGAAATTAAAAGAAAAACAAACGAAACCGACATAGTGCTGAAGCTTACACTTGGAGCTGAGGGTAAATCCGAAATTTCAACGGGTTCGGGATTCCTTGACCATATGCTGACTCTTTTTGCAAAGCATGGAAGATTTGATATTGAGCTTACCTGCCGCGGTGACGTGGAGGTAGACCTTCATCACACCACCGAGGATATCGGAATTGCTTTGGGTCAGGCGTTTGCTGCCGCCCTCGGAGAAAAGCGCGGTATTATGCGCTATGCCGATATAATTCTGCCTATGGACGAGGCGCTTATCATGGCAGCTGTTGATATCAGCGGAAGACCGTATCTTTCGCTCACTACCGATATTAAGGCGGCAAGAGTCGGCAATTTCGATACGGAGCTTGTTGAGGAGTTCTGGCGCGCATTTGCCATGAATGCGGCAATAACTCTGCATATAAAGCAGCTCAGCGGCTCTAACACACACCACATTATTGAGGGAATATTCAAGGCTTGCGCGAGATGTCTTGGCAAAGCCGTAGCAATCGAAGAAAAATTTTCCGATGAGGTTCCCTCGACCAAAGGAGTTCTTTGATGATAGCCATAGTTGATTACGGCGTCGGAAATCTTTTTTCGCTGGAAAGCTCCTTCCGTTCTATCGGTGCCGACGTTACCGTTACCTCGGATAAGGAGGTTATAAAGCGTGCCGAAAAAATAGTTTTACCCGGTGTCGGAGCATTTGAGGATGCTTCCAAAAAGCTCCTTGAGTCCGGCTTGGGAGAGGTTGTTATCTCTGAGGCTCGTTCAGGCAAGCCGCTTTTGGGCATTTGCCTCGGCATGCAGATGCTTTTTGATAAGAGCTACGAATACGGAGAGTTTTCGGGCCTCGGTCTTATCCCCGGTGAGATAAGAGCGATATCTGAGGTTATTCCGCCGGAGCTTAAAATTCCGCATATCGGGTGGAATGCTTTAAAGCTTACGCAGCCTAAGAACGAGATTTTCAAATACGTAAACGACGGTGATTGCGTGTATTTCGTTCACTCGTTCTACGGAGCGAAATGCGAGCCGTCTGTTATAGCCACTGCCGAATACGGAGCAATGCTTACTGCCGCGGTTGCCTCGAATAATATTTACGGATGCCAGTTTCATCCCGAAAAAAGCGGAGCGGTAGGTCTTAGTATTCTGCGCGCGTTCTGCGAGTTGGGGGATTGATTATGAGAATATTTCCTGCGATAGATTTATATGGGGGTAAAGCGGTCAGGCTTTACAAGGGCGATTACGACAATATGACGGTTTATTCCGATAAGCCTGAATTGATAGCACAGGATTTTGCAAAATCCGGAGCCGAATACATACACGTAGTAGACCTTGAAGGCGCAAGGGACGGCGGCACTCCGAATATTGAGGTAATTAAAAAAATTCTTAATTGTTGCCCGGGAATGTTTGTTGAGGTTGGCGGCGGAATACGCAGTATCGAAACGGTCAGAGCTTACGTTGCTGCAGGTGTCAGCCGAGTCATTCTTGGAACGGCTGCCGTAACCGACAGAGATTTTCTCCGCGAAGCGCTAACCGAATTTTCGGACAAGGTAGCCGTTGGCGTGGACATAAAGGACGGACTTGTGGCAATAAAGGGCTGGCGTGAAAAGTCAAATCTTGAAGCGTTTGAATTTTGCCGTCAGCTTGAGTCTGAGGGCGTCAGCACCATAATATGCACCGACATTTCCAAGGACGGAGCAATGCAGGGCACCAATCATTCGCTTTATGAAAAGCTTTCGTCCGAACTCGGAATGAATATAATTGCATCCGGGGGCGTGTCGAGTATTGATGACGTAAAGCGGCTTGCGGAAAGGAAGCTTTACGGTGCGATTATCGGAAAGGCGTATTATACCGGAGCGATATCGATTGCCGAGGCTGTTGAGGTGGCAAAATGATTACTAAAAGAATTATTCCATGTCTTGACGTAAAGGACGGAAGAGTCGTAAAGGGTGTCAACTTTGAGGGACTCTCTGACGTTTCATCTCCCGTTGAGCTTGGCAGATATTACAGCGAAAACGGAGCGGATGAGCTTGTTTTCTATGATATTACCGCTTCTGCGGAGGGGCGTGCCTTGTTCACAGATATTTTAAGAGAGGTAGCCTCCACTATTTTTATACCGCTGACTGTTGGCGGCGGAATTAACACTCTTGATGATTTTGACAGAGTTTTAAAATGCGGTGCCGATAAGGTAAGCGTCAATTCCGGTTCGATTAAAAACCCTAATCTGATATACGATGCGGCAAAGCGCTACGGCAGCCAGTGTGTCGTATTGTCGGTAGATGCTAAGCGCGTTGGCGACTCGTTCAGAGTTTTTGCAAAGGGCGGAAGAGTTGACACGGGTATGGATGCACTCGAATGGATTAAGCGCGGTGTTGAGCTTGGCGCCGGAGAGATAGTTCTCAATTCCATAGATACCGACGGAGTGAAGGGCGGCTTCGATATCGAGATGCTTGCTGCGGTGAGCAGTATAGTTTCGGTGCCGGTTATAGCATCCGGCGGTGCAGGCTGTGCTGAGGATTTCGTTAAGCTATTCCGTGCTCTCCCCAGAGTAGATGCAGGTCTTGCAGCGTCTATTTTCCATTTCGGAGAGGTGAAAATTCCCGACCTTAAAAGCCTTCTTGATAAAAGCGGCATTACAGTAAGAAAATAATTAAAACGGAGTGAATTATGATAAACATTGATGATTTGAAATTTGACGAAAAAGGTCTTATCCCTGCCGTTGTTGTTGACGCGGTAAGTAAAAAGGTTCTGACCGTTGCATATATGAACAAGGAAAGCCTTGCCATATCAATGGAAAAGAAGCTGACCTGCTTCTTCAGCCGTTCAAGACAGGAGCTTTGGCTCAAGGGAGAAACCAGCGGCAATTATCAGCATATCGTTTCTATAACCGCAGATTGCGATAACGATGCGCTTGTCGTAATGGTTGAAAAGGACGGTCCCGCTTGCCACAAAGGCACCGATAGCTGCTTTAACAATACTGTTTTCCAAAACGACGAGCTTAAGGAATTTTCTCTCCAAGGCTTGTTTGAACTGATAGAGGGCAGAAAACGCGAAAAAACCGAAGGCTCATACACCACCTACCTCTTCGAAAAAGGACTAGATAAAATTCTCAAAAAGGTCGGCGAGGAATGCACCGAGGTTATAATTGCTGCCAAAGCGGAAGACAAAAAAGAAACCGTATACGAAATAGCAGACCTCGCCTATCACACCCTCGTCCTTATGATACAAGCCGGCATATCTCTTGAGGATATTCACCGTGAATTAGCCTCGCGCCATGTGATAGATAAGAAGGTAAAACAGGAAAAGATGACCTGATTTCGTCGGTGAATTTTGGCGCTTTTCCTCCTCGGCTCGCTCGACGTAGGTATAAACAGGAAAAGATGACCTGATTTCGTCGGTGAAAGTTTAGGCAGAGGAGAAAAACATGCCACTTTTTCATCGACGAGCAGAAAAACCATAAAATCAGAAACAATCAAAAATAAAAGAAGGCTTTGCGACCAAAAATTCGCAGAGTCTTCTTTTTGCTTTTTGGAATAAAGCGGAGCAATTTGCGGAAATACTAAGCCAAGCGTTTAAAAAACGGAATTTACAGGCGTGTATCGCAAAGCGGAGTTTATATGAGTAGCTCTATCAAAGTAAAGGAAGACAGACCGTTCGGAATAAGAGATAAGCTCGGTTATCTGTTCGGCGATTTCGGAAATGATTTTACGTTTATCCTATCGTCAAGCTTCCTTCTTAAATTTTACACCGACGTTATGGGGGTCAGTGCGGGAATCGTGGGCATAGTTATGATGCTTTCGAGGTTTGTTGATGCATTCACCGACGTAACCATGGGAAGAATATGCGACAAAAGCAGAAGCACCAAGCACGGAAAATTCAAGCCGTGGCTCAGACGAATGGCGGGACCTGTGGCGATTTCTTCCTTCCTTATGTATCAATCTCAGTTTGCAGATTATTCAATGGGATTTAAAATAACATGGCTTGTTATAACCTATCTTCTCTGGGGCTCTGTCTTTTATACCAGCGTCAACATACCTTACGGTTCAATGGCGTCGGCAATAACGCCGAATCCTCATGACAGACAGTCGCTTTCCACGTGGCGTTCAATGGGTGCAACACTTGCGGGAGCCTTCGTTGGCGCAGGCGTGCCGCTTATTGTTTACGAGAAAACCGTTGCAAACGGGCAGACGGTTGCGGTGTTGAACGGAGAGCGGTTCACCATAGTTGCCGCGGTGCTTTCTGCCCTTGCCGTCGGTGCGTATCTTCTGTGCTTCGTTTTGACAACGGAGCGTGTGAAGGTTGAGGATAGACTGCCTCACGAGCATAGAAGTATAGGAGTTCTTCTTAATTCTGCTCTCAAAAACCGTGCCTTACTTTCCATGATAGTTGCGTCTGTGGTGATGCTTCTTGCTCAGCTTACTATGCAGCAGATGGCAAACTATGTTTATCCGAATTACTACGGAAATTACGAGGCAATGACGGTTTCTACTCTTGCGATGCTTGTCGCGATGGTGCTTGCTGCGATTTTCGCAAAGCCGCTTGCCGCGCGAATAGGAAAAGCCGAGATAAGCGTTGCCGCAAATCTTCTGGCAGCGGCAGTCAGTGCTCTTTTGTTTATCATAAGACCGCAGAACGTGTGGGTATTCGTCCTGCTTCAGCTTGCTATGTGGCTCGGTTTGGGTATGTTTACCATGGTTTCATGGGCACTTATAACCGACGTTATAGACCACAGCGAGATTATAAACGGTGTGCGTGAGGACGGTTCAATTTATGCCATGTACAGCTTCGCAAGAAAGCTGGGACAATCGCTCTCGGCAGGCTTCGTCGGCTTGCTTCTCACGTTGATAGGCTATAACGAGCAAACCGCATTTGACCCCGGTGTGACAGGCGGAATATTCAACATTGCAACTCTGGTCCCTGCCGTAGGCTTTCTGCTTCTCGCGCTCGTTCTGTGGTTCTGGTATCCGCTCCACAAAAAGCAGGTGGAGGAAAACGTCCGACGCCTTGCTAAAAAAAGAGGAGAATCTCTATAGAAATAAGCGCTTTGGCTGTATATTATATACGTTTCATTTGTATGGATTGCGATTTTGCCCGCATATTTACGAGCCGGCAGCTTCTTTTATCTATATAGCAAAGGTAGGAGCACCTTCTCTGTACTCCTACCTTTTGTTTTATTCAGTTAGCCTAAGCCAAGATGCCCTTTTTTGTTCGGTCGCGCATGGGAATGCAATCATTTGAGCTTATTACAAGTAATCCTTTACGAATTTTCCGCCGTAAAGCTGATAGATGTATTCGAAACCGACGTCGCGCAAGAGGGCACGGGCTTCGGTGAAGAAGCAATCGACGGTGTCTTTGTGATGACAGTCCGCAGATATGGTAAGCTTGGCGTCTTCCTTCTTGAGAATATGCAAAAGGCGCTCGTCGGGATAGGGAAGCTTTCTGTATCCGCGTGATATTGCGCCGGTGTTTACCTCAAAAATTGAGCCTGCGCGGCAGGCTTCGAGCGTGTACTTCTTTGCCATATCCTGATATTTCTCATTTTTAAGGAGCGTCGGTGCACCGACGTCTTCAAATTTTGTTATAAGGTCAAAATGACCTATAATATCCGGCTTACGAGCCTTGATATAGGTAACGAAAGCAGAATAATAGCTGTCCGCCAGAGCAAGTATATCACCGTCAAAAAGCTTAAGACATTCGGAGAAATAATCAAAGCCTGAGTCTATGGGGTAATATTTTCCCTCTTTGCAGAAATAGTGAGATGAGCTGATTATGTATTCAAATCTGCTTCTGTCGCAAGGGTTGAACATATCCTCCTCGCAGCCGAGATAAATTTCGATTTTATCCTTGTAAAGAGGCTTAAGGCGGTTGATTTCCGCTATATATCCCTCGGTATCTTGCATACAGTAGCGCAGGTCGAACGGGGTATATCCGTGACCTGAAAAACCGATAGAGGAAAATCCCTTATCGATTGCTGAGAGGATTACCTCCTCTGCGGTGCTTTTGCCGTCGCAGAAGGTTGTGTGCTGGTGGAGATTTGAGAGCATTGTGTGTACCTCGTGTTAAATTATTCGTGTGTTTTTGTGATTTTCATTTTTTCTTGCGGACTTTATATCTCAAAGGTCAAGCCGTCGCGGGCAACCTCAATTCCGTATGGCTTCATTGAATCACAGAGCTCGGAGTGGGTACCGTGCAAGGTTTTTGCCATGTGGCTTATGCAAAATCTCTTTATATATTTGGAAAGTGTAAGCTTCATTTCGAGTACCATTCTAAGATTGTTATGCTCGAAAATTCTGTAATCACCTTCCTTAAAGCCTATCGTAGAATCGAGAACCGCGAAATCTGCACCAACGCGGCGCAAAGTGTAAAATTCGTGGCAAAGGAGCCATGATGAGTCAAGCGCATAAAACAGCTTCTTGTCACTGTCTGATATAATAAAATGGACAACCGGTATGGAATGGTTCCCGCTCATAGCAGTAATAGAATATTTGCCGATTTCAAATTCACCTCCGCTGCTGAGGTCAAAAATTTCGGCTCCGTGGCTTTTCAGATATTCTACAGTGCTTTCATTGTAGTGGTCACTGTGTGTATGGGTAAATATAACGTATTTGATTTTTCCGACATTAATTCCAAAGCTTTCTATTGCATTTGGCACGCATGGACCGGGGTCGATGAGCAGAACGTCGTCTATGAGTGCTGATGAGTTTCTTCTGAATTCGGGATTTTCAAGGTCGTGCTGAAGCTCCCAGTCGGCAGCGCCGGTACCTAAAAACGTTATTTTCATAATATTACATCCTTTTTGATTCAATTTATGAGAGAACGATAACACACAGTATTATATCACATAACTTTTGTTTTTTCAACATAATCGACAGCTGATTATCTGTAAAATTTCGTTCTTAAAAGGAACATTTTTTAACTAAGCAAAAATATTTTTCAAAGGTATTGACAAACGGCTTTCCATTTGATATAATGTTGAGGTCTGGATAAGTTGCTGCTATGGCTCAGTTGGTAGAGCGCATCCTTGGTAAGGATGAGGTCCCCGGTTCAAATCCGGGTAGCAGCTCCAGGAATCCTGCACGTGAGTGCAGGATTTTTGTTTTACTATTCTAACCTAGCCGTAAGAGAGTCGAACCAATAAGCCTTGCGACGATAAATTTCAGCATCTTTCGTCGTACTAATCCTTGTTAAGAAGACTTTGCAAGAGAGATAAGTGCCGAAAGCGCTGAAAATTCAGGCTTCGGGGTTCTTCGAATTTTCGGAATAGATGTTTTTTGGCAAGGCGAGATTAAAATTCGAGATAATATGAGTATATTATAAGGATTTTTACCGAAGCTTTGTCTAAAATCAGCATCCCTAAAACGAGTTCGGATTACTCCCTCTTGCCTAGCCGTAAGAGAATCGAACCAATAAGCCTTGCGACGATAAATTTCAGCATCTTTCGTCGTACTAATCCTTGTTAAGTCGTACTTAACTGCGGCTCATTACAACAAAATCTGCAAGAAATTTATTCGCCGTAAGGTGCGAA
>JAZNDN010000093.1:0-8444 GCA_045588085.1 Eubacteriales bacterium | reverse complement strand
CAGTCATCACAGACAGGGTGACAAATGGTGCATCTATCCGCTTTACGACTATGCGCATCCTATTCAGGATGCACTTGAGGGCATAACCCACTCGTTATGCTCCATAGAGTTTGAGAATCACAGACCCCTTTACGAGTGGGTTATCGACAGCATAGGCTTTGAGGCAAAGCCCAAGCAAAGAGAATTTGCAAGACTTAACGTAACTCATACCGTAATGTCTAAGCGTTATCTTCGTCAGCTCGTGGAAACGGGACTTGTTGACGGTTGGGACGACCCAAGAATGCCTACGCTCTGCGGACTCAGAAGGCGCGGATATACACCTGCGGCTATATTTGATTTCGTTTCGCGTGCAGGCGTTGCTAAGGCGTACAGCGTGGTAGATTACGAGCTTCTTGAGCACTGCATACGTGAGGAGCTCAACACCTCTGCAGAAAGACGAATAGCAATTCTTAAGCCCATAAGGATAACTGTTACCAACTATCCCGAGGATAAGGTTGAGTATTTCGAGCTGCCAAACAACCCTGCAAACGAAAATTCCGGAACGCGCAAGGTTGCATTTTCACGCCATCTTTATATCGATGCTGATGATTTTGCAGAGGTACCGCCTCCTAAGTTCTTCAGAATGAAGCCTGACTGAGATGTTCGTCTTATGGGCGCTTATATCGTAAGATGCAATGAGATAATTAAAGATGCCCACGGAAACGTCGTTGAAATTCTTTGTACCGCAGACCTTGAAACCGGCAACGGTATGCCCATTGACGGCAGAAAGGTGAAGGGAACGGTTCATTGGCTTTCCGCAGAACACTGCGAGAGCTGCAACGTCATGCTTTACGATTTCCTGTTCGATATAGAAAACGTAGCTGACATTCCTGAGGGAAAGACATTTGACGATTATCTTAACGTAAATTCCGTAACAAAGCTTGAAGATTGTAAAATCGAGCCTTCGCTTGCCGACGCTGAGGCGGGCGACAGATTCCAGTTCGTAAGAACGGGATATTTCGTTAAGGATACCAAGAACGCCAACACTTATAACAGAATAGTGGGTCTTAAGGATAGCTTCCCAAAGACCGCAAAATAAAAACTTGCCACCGCCGATTACGGCGGTGGCTCTTATAAAGATATGACAATAAAGGATATAATCAAAAGAATAGCATATTACGTAAGCGTGCCTAAGTGTATATGCTGTGATGAAATATTGGATTTTGATGATGCCGCTTTATGCAAAAGTTGTCTTGAGGCTCATAAGGAGTACAAGCTGCGTTATTGCTCGGCTTGTCACAACGAATACAGCGCCTGCATATGCTCAAACGATTATCTTTCGGCAAGATACGTAAAGAAGCTTATAAAGGTTTTTAGGTACAAGCCGTCGTTATCTCCAAACGAGAAAATCCCTTCCAATGAGCTTATATATCAGCTTAAACGAGGATACCGCCGTGATATCGTTGCATTTCTTGCCGATGAAATATCTAATGCTGTAAAATCCAATATAAAATACGAAAATTTTATAATTACGAACATTCCGCGCTCAAAGTCAAGAAAACATAAATATGGCATAGACCATTCAAAAGCGATTGCCAAAGCCGTTGCCAAAAGACTTGGTATACGTTATGTTGAAATTCTAAAATCAAAAGCAAAGAAAGCGCAGAAGAAAACTCACGGTGATGAGCGTTTCCAAAACGCTGCATTCGATTATAAAGCAGATTATATTCTGGACGGTATGGACGTTATGATTTTTGACGATATCGTCACAACCGGCGCGTCAATGGCGGCATGTGCCATGCTGGTGAAGGGACTCGGTGCACGCAGAATTGTCGGAGTATGCGTCGGAATAGCATTTAAGGATAAGTATATCCCATTTGACGATAGCGACCGTTTCTATAAAAGAAAATAAAACCCCTACGGAAGAATTGATTTCTGCCATAGGGGATTTTTTATTGACGTATCAGCTTTTTACCTTCTATATATTTGACCTTGCCTTTGTAATCGTAAACCCTCATGCTTGGGAATTCTGCTCTTTCCGGTAAATATATACTGTCGTTACATATTATTACCTCTTTGAGCTTATCGGAGACGGAGGATAAAATTTTGTTATCCTCCTGCGTGCCGCAGCTGCCGAATATCAGGCTTTCGCATACGTAAAGCATTTCGTAGGCTTCATTGCATCTGTCCAGCGCACCCGAGGATATATAACCGTGAAGCGTATTTCCGGTTTCAAATATTGAAGCGCAATACGGTGAACCTTCATCGAGAATAGAGCGGCTTGCCGAGATAAAACCTATTTCACCTACGTAGTAGGGAATACCTTGTCTGTAAAAGTCGATTTTAGCTCCAAAATCTATTGTTAAGCCGTAAATTTTTGTAGCAATATCGTCTTCAACTACGTTTCTCGGTAAAGGAAGAACTACCTTTTCGGGTCTTAAGTAAAGCAGGGTCGTGTATATATGCTCATCAATTCCGTATGCATAATTCATGCAGATATACACGTCAACATCCGGAGCGCCGCTGTCTTCTGCAAGCGAAACCGTTTCAAAAAAATTGTTATCCGTCCAAAATTCAATTACAGCACAGCTGCCTTCCGAGTTAACTATAAACTTATCCGAGCTTTCGGTGCTGAATAGGACCGAGTCCTCGTATTTTGCGCGATAAGTCATAAAGGCTGACAGAGAAGAGTTCAGAACAAGCAACAGAGCAATTACAGATATAAAAAGCTTTTTACGTTTTATTTTCAGTATTGCAAAAAGCGCTAATGCTGCCGTTGCCGCAATTGCCGAAATTTCTACGATTTCAAATTGGGTAGACGTGTAAACGCCTGGAATGGCAGAGAATTTTGCTGCCAGAAATTTTTGCAATTCGTAAAGCGGTGTAAGAACTATGCTCGCCTGAGGGAATATAAGTCCAAGCGGCAATACGAGTAGCGATACGTAAAGATATATTTCGGTAAGTATTCCGAACACGAGCGTTGCAGGTGCCGCGAACCACGAAGTCGTTGAAAAGGCTAAAGCCGAAACAGCAGTTGTTGCAACTATGGCAAACACCGAATAATACAGCGACACAAGAAGCGCTTTGCCTGCTTTTATGTAGAAGGCGGAAGTGTCATAGCTTTTGCGGATAGTAAGCGAAGCTAAAATAAGGCCGAAAGTAGCGAGTGCTGATAACCACAAGCCTATGTCAAGTATTGCATACGGACTGAATAAAATTATAAGCGAAATCGCCATAAACAAATTCGTTATACCGTCACGGCATCCCAAAATAAGAAATAGAAGCGAGGCGATTATAAACATTATTCCGGCTCTGACAATTGACGTAGGCATACCTACAAGAAGCATATAGAATATACAGAACAGAATAGTAAAAACAGAAATTATCCTTTTGTCTACTCTAAGGCGTGCCAAAAGCAATCCAAGGCCGCCACAAAGAATAGTGAGATGAGTACCGCTCAGTGCAAGAACGTGAGTAATACCCGTTCTTTGAAAATCCTGTGCCATCACAGGATTCATATCCGCCACCTCACCAAGCAGAAGCGCGGAGATAAAGCCTCCTGCTTCCTTTCCGCATAGCTTTATTGAATAATCGGAGATTTGTTTTCTGAAAGACTGAAACCTTCCCTCAAGAGTTGTTTCTCCCGACGATACCACAGTAACGTAATCAACGAGAGCCACACCCGATATACCTTTTGAGGTATAAAAGCTTTCTTGATTTGTTACAGAGTCGTAATTCTTTATTTTTGCCGAAATCGAGATGATATCGCCGGAATCAGCACCGTCGGTGTCACTGTAGCATTTTACAAGAAGCTTTCTTTGAGATATTTCATCTTCGTTTATGTGCGTAACGTTCAGATAAATATCGGTACATGTATCCTTATCTTCGACATATGAAACCTGACCCTTTACGTTAATCCGGTCTTGATATTTTGAAAAAACGTAGAAATAATTTCCGAAATACAGATGAGAAGCAATAAACGAGAGCACTAAAACAAAAAGACATACATAAAAAATCTTTTTCGGTCTTATGCGAAACGCCAAAACAAAAGATGCGATGAACACTACCGCCAGCGTGCAGGAGAGTATAATTTTCAAAACCGGGGTGGCTACGGTAAAAATGAAAAAACCGCCAAGCATAATACAAAGTATTAAGCTAAGCGGTCTTTTGTGAAACACGTTCATAGTCAGTCCTGTGATTGTGATTTGTATTTTATGTCGCACCCCTTGGGAATGACAAAATTAAGGCTCTTTTTCGCAACGGAAAAGTCTATATTCTTGGCGCCCTTTATTTCACCGTCAATGCAGATAGGAATTGGTTCGTCAAATTCCATTTTGAAGTGCTCGACTCTTTTATATGTAATATACTGCATTGCTTTTTCATTGGAAAGATACGTTCCTTTTTTGTAGGAGCCGACAAGACCGATAAATGTCAATCTCGATATCTTTTTTATGATAGCAACGTCCATAAGTCCGTCATCAAGAAGGGCAATGGGCGCGGCATCAAATCCACCACCGCAAAATCTTCCGTTGCCGATTGCCGTAAGCAAAAGCTCCTGCTCAACAACCTCACCGTCATCAAATATCAGTCGCATTTTCCTGCCGTATTTTTTAAACAGCGCCACGACGACACCGCATATATAAGAAATCGAAGGAGAAATAAACTTGAATTTTTTAAGACGGGAAGCCTCTTGAACGACAGAGCAGTCAAAACCTATATTAACCATGTTGACACAGTAATGATCGTTGCATTTTATAAGGTCAATTTTTTCGGTATGGCCGTCTATCTGCGCATCTATATCGGAGAAGAGGTCGGTATTGGTGAAATTTCGAACGAAATCGTTTCCCGAGCCGTTGGGAATTACTCCGAACTCAGCATTGGGACTTTCCGGAGCGCTGTTGACTATCTCGTTGATAGTTCCGTCTCCGCCAACGCATATAAAGCGCTGCCTTTCCTGAGTACTGTTTATCATCGAACGAACGTACTCCGTAGCATCTCCTACGCTGGTTGTGTAATATATCCTGTAGCTAAGCTTTCGAAACTGGCAGGCCGTTCTGATTTTATTCGTCATTGCCTCGACGGATTTTTTAGCCTTTTTTAAGCTCTTGCCTGACATAGGATTCAGGACAAAATGATATATCATATAAAACTCTCCAAAAGCTTTAATAATTATTAATTCATTTTAACATAATACGTTAAATTTGTCAAGTGATGCATTTTAATGTAAATAACGGTTGTTATTTATCGCTTTTCTTTTTGTGAGTTCCGTTTTTGATAAACTCAAAATATGCCTTTGCTGCTTGCTCTGTTTTGTTAGAACCGAATTCATAGTACCGTCTGCCGATAAGGTCGCGAGGCAAATAGGTCTGAGGCACGTAATCGTTCTCGTAATCGTGAGGATAGACGTATCCTTTAAACAATGGGCTTCTCAGATGCTCGGGTATCTCTATACCGAGTCCGTTGGACATATCGGTCTGCGCTGCGTGCAAGGCAGAGTAGGCGGTATTGGATTTAGGTGCGGTAGCAAGAACGCAAACCGCATTTGCCAAAGGAATGGCAGCCTCGGGAAGACCAACCTCCTTAGCGTTATCTGTGCAGGCGCGGGTAATAACAGGCGCAAGAGGGTATGCACAGCCGATATCTTCGCTCGCAATTACCAGAAGGCGTCTTGAGATAGACAGAATATCACCGTTTGCCAAAAGCTTCGCTAAATAGAAAATGGCAGCATCCGGGTCCGAACCGCGTATTGATTTTTGTAAGCATGAAAGTAGGTCGTAATGAACGTCAGCGTTTCTGTCAAAATGCCCCACAACAGAAGGAATAAGTCCTTTTACGTTATCCTCGGTAATTTTGTCGGTGGATATGTAATAAGCGTTTTCAAGGACGCCTATGCTCATTCTTACGTCACCGCCGCAGGCATTTGCTATGGCCAGCAGTATATCGTCTTCGATAATCTTTTCGGTAGTAAACTCCTCGTTGAGAGCTGCCAGAGCGCGCTTCAAGGTAGGAACGCAATCTCTGCCTGTAACCGATTTGAATTCAAATACGCTGGAGCGGGAAAGCAGCGCGTTATAAACGTAATAATAAGGATTTTCCGTAGTTGAAGCTATCAGGGTAATGCTTCCGTTCTCCATAAATTCCAACAGAGATTGCTGCTGTTTTTTATTGAACGACTGTATTTCATCAAGATACAAAAGCGTTCCGTTCGATGAAAATATATTGGACGATGACGATATAACCTCTTTTACGTCAGATAAAGATGCCGTAGTGGCGTTCAGCATGTAAAGCTGCATATCCGAGGACTTGGCGATAATCTTTGCAACAGTAGTTTTTCCGGTGCCCGGAGGACCGTAGAATATCATGTTAGGTATTCTTCCTGCCTCTGTAAGCTTTCGTATAATACCGTTTTTTCCTATTAGATGCTGCTGACCTGCTATTTCATCAAAAGTCGTGGGTCTGAGCTTGTCTGCAAGCGGTTGGTTTGGCATATATTTACCTTTCTTATTCTGTATTTAAATCAGGATATCGTGCTGAGGCTTCTTTCAATAGCGCCGGAAAGCGCCGCTTTAAGACCTGAATTTTCATGCGATTTCAGCTCGGGGTCATCTCTGCTGATTTCTTTTGCCGTGGAGAATGCAAGATTAAACAGAGAGGTGTCATCGCAAAGTCGCGCGAACTTAAACTCAAAACCGCCACTCTGCCTCAAATTAACATCTGAATTTGAAGCAAAAAAGTCTCCGGGACCTCTTAACACTAAATCTTTTTCGGCAATTTCGTATCCATCATACGTGGTTCGCATCGTATCGAGTCTTGCCTTTGCTTTCTCTGTATTCATATCAGATACAAGGATACAATAAGACTTTCTCGTGCCTCTTCCTACTCTTCCGCGAAGCTGATGAAGCGCGGATAATCCGAATCTTTCAGCGTTTTCTACAATCATAACAGATGCGTTGGGAACGTTTATTCCAACCTCAATAACTGTCGTAGAAACGAGAACGTCAATCTCAGCTTCTGCAAAACGCTTCATTACCAAATCTTTATCGGCAGATTTCATCTTTCCGTGCAGACATTCTATATTTAGCTGTGGCAAGCGTTTTTTCAGCGTTTCAGTGTAATCGGTGGCATTCTTTAGATTGGAAAGGGTGCTGGAAAGCGGAGAAGAAAGCGAGGTCGGTTCAAAAATGTTTCCATCTTCCTCACCGGGTTCTATAGAGGGGCACACGATATAACACTGTCCGCCAAGTGCCACTTGTTTTTTTATGAAATCCTCCATTCTTTCGCGGTAGGACTCATTTACAACATAGGTATCCACACGCATTCTGCCTTTGGGCATCTGTTTTATGCGGGATACGTCCAGGTCTCCGTACATTGCGAGCGCCAGAGTTCTTGGAATCGGTGTGGCACTCATTACAAGAAGATGCGCCATTTCCGCCCTCTCTTTAAGAACAGAACGCTGTGCAACCCCGAATCTGTGTTGCTCGTCGGTTACAATAAGCCCAAGCCTTTTGAACTCCACCTTGTCGGATAGAAGCGCATGGGTACCTATAACCAAATCGCAGCTGCCGTCCTTAAGCTCGGCATAAATAGCACTCTTTTCCTTCTTAGTGCATCTGCCGGTAAGCAGTCGTACCGAAATTCCAAGCGCGTCAAATAGCTTCGATACGTCATTAAAATGCTGATTTGCAAGTATTTCGGTGGGAACCATAAAAGCTGCCTGGAAACCGGATTTTATACATAAATAAATCGCCATAACGGCACAAATAGTCTTTCCGGAGCCTACGTCACCGACGAGTATTCGCGCCATAGGGGATACGTTTTTTACGCTTTCGGTGGCAACCGTGTCTTTGTATATATCGTTTATTGCATTTTTCTGGTCGTCAGTAAGCTCATATGGTAGCAAATCGCAAATAGGCTTAAGCGAGGTTTTGGAAAACGGTATTCCCGCAGATTTTGATTTATAGTGATTTGCATTGCAAATGCTTAATCCAAATAGTAGCATTTCATCAAATGCCAATCGTTTTAGAGCGGCGGAAAGAGCATCGTACGAGGCGGGGAAATGCGCATTTCTCAAGGCGAAGCTGAGAGAAGGTAAAGAATTTTTTATTCTGATTTTTTCAGGCAAAGGGTCATTGATTGACGTTACCGCGGAATCAATAACAGACTTGATAAGTCCTGTGATTACCTTGGAAGAAAGTCCTTGAGTCTGCGGATAAACGGGAATTATATCGTCAAGAGGCTTTCCCGCTATGCAGGGCTCATATTTCGGATTCTGAAGCTGAATATCTTTTTTGGAAATAGAAAGTCTGCCGTAAAAACGGAACTCCGCTCCTATCGTAAAGACATCCTTGACATACGGAGCGTTGAAATACACTACCTCAACGGCACCGCTTTCATCGAAGGCTTTAAATTTGGAAATTGTCAGTCCGTTGCGGATTTTTGCGCTTCTTACGGAGGTGCCTACCGTG
>JAZNDN010000092.1:0-20959 GCA_045588085.1 Eubacteriales bacterium | reverse complement strand
TCAGCAAAATACTCTACGTCCTTAGCAACCGCTTCAAGCGCATCTCTGTCGTAGTAAATATACTGTGTTTTCTTGACGAAATCGTCAACCGACAGAGGACTGGAAAATCTGGCAGTACCGCTGGTGGGGAGCGTGTGGTTGGTTCCGGCATAGTAATCGCCGAGTGCCTCGGGACAATTTCTGCCAAGGAAGACCGAGCCCGCGTGCTTTATTTTGTCAAGATATTCGAACGGCTCGTCAACGCAAAGCTCAAGATGCTCGGGTGCTATGCCGTTTGCAATATCAATGCAGGAATCAAGAGAATCGGTAACTATGATTTTGCCGTTTGTATCAATAGATACTCTCGCAATCTCGGCTCTTTGAAGCTGCGGAATCTGCTTTTCGATTTCGGCGCTGACCTCAAGGGCAAAATCGTAGCTGTCGGTTACGAGAACCGCGCTTGCCATTTTGTCGTGCTCGGCCTGAGAGAGCAGGTCTGCCGCAATATCTTTAGCTCGGTTTTTCGCATCTGCAACCACTAAAATTTCACTCGGACCGGCAATCATATCAATGGACACACAGCCGAACACCTGTCGCTTTGCTTCTGCTACGTAGGCGTTTCCGGGGCCTACAATTTTGTCAACCTTGGGCACGGATTCTGTACCGTATGCAAGAGCCGCTATCGCCTGCGCACCGCCTACCTTGTATATCTCGTCAACTCCCGCAACGCTTGCCGCCGCAAGTATGACGGGATTTACGCTTCCGTCAGCCGAGGGAGGCGTTACCATTACAACTCTCTCGCAGCCCGCAATCTTTGCGGGAATAGCGTCCATAAGCACGGTTGAGGGATATGCAGCGGTTCCTCCGGGGACGTAAAGTCCGGCACGCTCTACGGGTATGACCTTCTGCCCGATTACGACTCCCTTGCGCTCTTCCATTCTGAAGCCCTTCTGCTTCTGCTTTTCGTGAAAAGCCCTTATATTAGCCGCGCTGTCCTCAAGAATTCTCAAAAACTCAGGGTCCTGCGAGGCTCTTGCGAGGCTTATTTCCTCGGCACTTACCCTCAGGGACGAAAGCTTCGCTTTGTCAAACCTCTCGGTAAGCTCAAAAAGTGCCGCATCGCCTTCTTTTACTACTCTTTCTATAATGGACCTTACGGATTCGCTGACGTCTACCTTCTCGCACACCGCCGAGAATATTTCATCGCGCTTTGTGAGCACGTCTTTAATTATCTTTATCATTCTTTATTACCGTCCGTGTTAAGTTTTGAGGTCTTATGACTTCTTTGCTGCCTCAACGTATTCCGAAAGACTGCTCTTTATCTTTTCAATGAGTGCGCTCTTGAATTTAAAGGACGCCTTGTTTGCAATCAGTCTTGCGCTTATGGGCTCAAATCTGTCTACAACGACAAGATTGTTTTCCTTAAGCGTGGTTCCCGTCTCAACGATATCCACAATTACGTCGGAAAGCTTGAGTATGGGAGCTATTTCTATTGAACCGTTAAGGTGTATTATGTCTATGTTTCTTCCCTTGGAAGCATAGTAGCGCTTGGCTATGTTGGTAAACTTGGTTGCAACCTTTAATGTTTTGTTTCTGTCATCGACAAAATCCGCCTTCGCAGCAACCGCCATTGAGCACTTGCCCATGTTCAAATCCAAAAGCTCGTATACGTCAGGCGAATACTCAAGGAGAATATCCTTTCCCGCAACGCCTATATCTGCCGAGCCCCTTTCAACGTATATTGCAACGTCGGAGGGCTTTACCCAGAAATATCTTACGCCAAGCTCTTCGTTCTCAAATATAAGCTTACGGCTGTTTTCCTTTATAGACGGACACGGAAATCCTGCCGCCTCAAACATATCGTAAACCTTTTCACCAAGCCTGCCCTTAGGCAGAGCAACGTTAAGCATTTTCATTTCTTTTCCTCACAAAAGGGTTTTTACCTCAAAGCCTTTCAAGCTCGTCGAGGTAAACGGCAAAGCCGATGGCTCTGTCACGTCTTTTCATTCTGTTCATCAAATTGTCGTACTGTCCGCCCGAAAGAACCGCTGTCGGTACTCCGTCGACGAATCCCGAGAAGGCAATTCCGTTGTAATAGGTGGTATCACCTAGCAGAGAAAAATCGACACGGATTGCGGTATTAGGCGAAAGAGCCTTGACGCCGCGAATTACCGCCTTAAGCTGAGTTATCGCAGCCTGCGCCTCGGGACTTACCGCAAATTTATCAAGCTTCTCTACTACACACTCGGCATCTCCGTAGGTAGCGAAAAGCTCGGATAGGATTTTTCTGCTCTCCTCCGATGCACCCTCACCTTCAAGAACCGAATCGGCAAGGCTTGCATTCTTCTGCCCAAGAGCTGCAAGAACCTTCTTCTCAGCCTCACAGCTTATGCCAAACGAATTCAAAAGACTTGATACTATATCAAGGTGCGAAAGCTCAAGACAGCTTTCGGCAGATATGCGGTTAAGGCTCTCCGATGCAAGATATACAACCTCAGTTATTCTCTCGGTTCCGATATCTCCAAGGCACTCAAGTCCCACCTGCATAATCTCACGGAATGCATGAGTACCCTTCGAAACCCTGTATACGTTTTCATTGTAGCAAAGCTTTATATCACCGTTTTCGGTATCCGCAGTGTTTTTAATAATAGAAAGAGTAACGTCGGGCTTAAGAGCGAGAAGTCTGCCGTCGGTATCCGTAAAGGTTATTACGTTTTCCGAAACGAGAAAGTCCTTGTTCTTGACGTATAAATCGTATTCCTCAAACTTACTCATCTTGTACTGGGAGTATCCGTAGGACGAATACAGAGCGCGAAGCCTGAATACCGTCAGCTCGTCGCGAGTCAGAACGCCCTCGGGTATATTTAAATCTGCCATAATTAAGCCTTTCCTCCCTCGGATTCTTCCGAGTCCTTAAGAACTATGTCGTATCCTCCTCCACCGTACATAAGGCATTTGTTAACACGGCTTATGGTCGCGGTGCTGGCACCGGTCTGCCTCGAAACCTCAAGGTAATTCTTGCGTGCCTTAAGAAGTCTTGCCACCTCAAGTCTCTGGTCTATTGCCTCAAGCTCTCTAATCGTACATACGTCCTCGAAAAAGCGGCGAGCCTGGTCAATGTCTGAAAGCTTCAATACCGCTTCAAAGAATTTGTCGAATTTTTCAATACTGTAATTTTTCATTTTCTTGTCTTCCTAAATTTTATTTTTTTGGTGTGAGTGTTTATCAATGAATAAATTTTAGCACATTAAAGCGATAAAAGCAATATGTTTTTCACATTTTTTTGAATTTTTTTATAAAAAACGCAAAATGCTCAATATTGCGATATAAAATCCATGATTTTTTATGCTTTTTCACAACAGGCGTGCGGCTTTTGCGTCAAGCGAACGAAAGCGCCCGGGGCGAAAATCCGCCTCGGGCAGCCTGTACTGATAAAATCATGCAAAAGACTCGGTCGGAATGCCGTACGGCAATTACGGAGCCTGATTATTATTTGGTAAGGAACCAAACCGCCATTTTGCTCTCTTCCGTCCAAAGCTTTCCTGCGGAAGCGTAGTCGGTAACGGTCATAAGAGTTCCGTCGGTAAGAGGAACCTGAACCTCAATAATATTTGCATAAGGAGCCTTGTTAGACTCGGGGAATACCACGTCTACGTATCCGTCGGAATTTACTGCGACGTCTATGGGCTCGTCAACGCTGTATCCAAGACGGTTCTCCTGAGCAAGCATAAGAGGACCGCGGCGAAGCGCGATATGACGGTGAGCAATGGGGTCTTCCTCGTCGTAAGTCTGAATCATATAGTTAGCTCCCCAAATAACGTGGTTCATAAGAAGCTCATGTCCGTAAGGAATGGGAAGAATTGCCTGAGTTCTCATATCAAGCTCAAGCTCAACGGTATCACCCGAAGCCCAAGCACGCTCAATTACGATATATCCTTCGGTGACCTCGACAGCCTCACCGTTTACGCATACCTTTGTAGTTTTGCTCCAAGCGGGATTTCTCACAAGAAGCGCAAAGCTCTCACTCTTTTCGGGGCTTACGGTTATCTTAACCTTGCCGCACTTGGGATATGCGGTCTCGGTCTTTATCTCCACGGGCACGCCCGAGGGAGTGGTGGTGCTCACGGTTCCGTCAATAAAGAGGTTGAGCACAAGGCCCTTCTCCGTGGTGAGAAGCTGCATCTTGGGAACAAGACCTATACCGGCAGAGCCTATGCATGCGCAGCAACCGTAATAGTGCATATCCGACATTACACGCAGACCGCCGATACCGTTTCCGCGCGTACCTGCTGCAAGAGGGCTATAACTGTCAAAGGGCAAGGGCTCAAGCTTCCAGTCGGGGTGGTCTCTTGCTATAACCGGCTCGACGACCTTTTCGGTGTTAACCGCGCCGAGATATGCATTGTAAAGCGAGGTCTCGAATGCATCTGCAAGAGCAGAATCTCCGGTAATCAGGTGAACCTGATAGAAGAACTTCATAAGAGTTACGGTTACGCAGGTCTCCTGAACTATTTTTCCGTTATTAGTGTTTGCCTGTCTTACGGTAGAGTGGTCAAACAGCTCGTGAGTACAGCCCGATGAGCCGATAACGGTAAAGTCTGTTTCAAGCACTCTCTTTGCATAGTTTATTATTGCAGTCTTGTGCTTCTCGTTTCCGTCTATTCTGTAATACTCTATAAGTCCCTCGAAGCAGGAGGTCATCTCGTATGCCTTGGTAACGGGGTACTGATAAGGCATAAACTTATCCTGATATGCAAGGTCGAAGATATTTACAACGTCGGTAGCACCGGTATTCACAATATAGGTAGCAAAATCAAAATACTTTTTCTCACCGGTCAGCGAGTAAAGTCTTACGATAGGCTCAAGTATGGAAACCGAGTTAAGACCTCTCCAGTTTCTCGTTGCCCTGGTTATCTCGATTTTGCCCTCGGATGCGGGTCCGATTTTGGACATGATATAATCAACCTGCTCGCACATGGACTTGATTATCGCTGCTCTGAGCTCCTCGTCCTCGCAAACCTCGAAGAAGTACTGCATACCGAGAAGAACGTACTTTCTCTCCCACATATCCCAGCCGTCAAATTCATGCCATACGCCGTAGGAGCTGATTCTTCCGCCCTCTCTGCCGCTGGCTATCATATCACGAACGGTCTGGGAGAGAATCTCGTAAAGCTTAGGATTTTTGGTGTAAGCATATACGAATGCGGCACCTCTCATCATCTTGCCCCAGTATTCGCCTCTCCAGCCTCTGTCATAGTCGGCATCTTCCTCACGGAACTGGGTAACAAAGCGGAACCACAGCTCAGGATTCATGAGCTGGAAATCCTCTATGTAACGGAACATTCCGTCCATATATCCATCATATTTGTATTCATTCGCATAATCTGCAAAGAATGTGTCGGTCTTCAGTCTTGGCTGATTCACGGGGTTTTTTGAGTAGAGTTCTTTCATAATCTGTCTCCTTATTCATTTTGAACGGCGCCCTTCCGCAATACGTACGCGACACCGCCAATAAACTCAGGCAAAATCAAACATTCTGCCAAAATCAAGCCACCGAGGCTCGTTTTTCGCCGCACGGCTGCCATAGGTTGAGTATACCACATCGGAAAAGAAAAATCAAGGCGCGCGCCTTTAATAATATACAAAAAAGAACGCGCAGTTTAGTATACTTTGCCAAACGTCACCGTATGGCGTGCCGAAAGACGAAAAAAAACGCTTGACACCTCTGCTGTACGAGTAGTATAATTTTCTAAAAGTATCAAGCTTTTTGAAAGGACATCACGTCAATGAGCAGAAATTATTACACATCAAAAGAAGTAAAGCCGCGCGGCTGGCTGCAGCGCCAGCTTGAAATTCAGGCGGCAGGTCTTAGCGGAAATCTGGACAAGGTTTGGCGCGATATAAAAGACAGTGCTTGGATAGGCGGAGAGGCTGAGGGCTGGGAGCGCGTCCCCTACTGGCTTGACGGATTTATTCCGCTGGCGTATCTTCTGGAAAACGACGATATGATTGCCAGAGCAAAAAAATACATAGACGCAATTCTCTCATATCAGAAGCCTGACGGATGGATATGTCCGTGCAAGCAGAGCGAGATTCCGACCTACGATACATGGGCAGTTCAGCTCATATCAAAGGTTCTGGTGGTTTACTATCAATGCTCCGCAGACGAAAGAATACCGGAAGTCCTTTACCGTGTCATGAAAAACTACTATTCGCTTCTTAAGGAAGGAACGGTGAGGCTCTTTGAATGGGGTAGGTACCGCTGGTATGAGGCATTCATTGCCATAAAGTTCTTAAAGGACAGATACGACGAGCCGTGGCTCACCGAGCTTGCAAAAATTCTCAAGGAGCAGGGTGCTGATTACAGCACGCTGACTGACCTCTGGAAAAGACCTATAAACCGCTGGGTTTTTGGCACTCATATAGTAAACCTCGTAATGATGCTCAAATCCGAAGCTCTGTGCACCGAGGTTCTCGGTGACGAATATACCGACCTTGCCGAAAAGCTTTCGTCCGTTTTAAAGGAATATAACGGCACGCCCGTAGGGCTTTTCACCGGCGACGAATGCCTGTCGGGTCTTAGCGCTATTCAGGGCACCGAGCTTTGCGCGGTTGCCGAGCAAATGTTCTCATACGAGCTGCTTTATTTGTACACGGGTGAGGCCAAATGGGCAGAAAGGCTTGAGGTTATTGCCTTTAACGCCCTGCCTGCGAGCATAAGCGACGATATGTGGTCGCACCAGTACGTGCAAATGAGCAATCAAATAGCCTGCTGCACGTTCCCGGGAAGGTCGCTTTTCAGAACCAACGGTCCCGAGGCGCACATTTTCGGCCTGGAGCCTCATTTCGGTTGCTGCACTTCAAACTTCAATCAAGCATGGCCAAAGCTTGCACTCTCGGCATTCATACGTACCGATAGCGGAATCGAGTCGGCGCTTGCAGTTCCCTGTTCGCTCAGCTGCGAAGAAGCGGATATCAGCGTTGAGAGCGAATATCCCTTTAAAAACCGTATGACCTATACTGTAAATGCAAAAAAAGCACTGCGCTTTGATATAAGAATTCCGTCGTTTGCCGAAAATCTTACCGTAAACGGCAGCAAGGTCGAAAAGCTCCCCACACTGACCTTCGATATTTCCGCAGGGGAAACGAAGGAAATAGAGGTTTCGTTTGACACCGTGCCCACAGTTACCGAAAGACCGCACGGCTTGAAGACGGTTACGGCAGGCTCCTTGGTATTCAGTATTCCCATTTCTTACAAAAAGGAGATGAAGGAATACGTCAAGAACGGAATTGAGAGAAAGTATCCTTACTGCGATTACGAATATATACCCGTGTCGGATTGGAATTACGCCTTGTCCTCCGACAAGCTCTCGGTTAACGAAGAGCAAATTTATGCAATTCCGTTCTCCTCGGAAAATCCCCCTATAACCGTCACCGCCAAAGTAAAGCCGATAAGATGGGGACTTGAGGACGGATTTGAAACCGTTTGCGCTAAAATTCCCGAAAGCCTTGAGCCTATCGGAGACGAGCTTGAAATAAAGCTTTATCCCTACGGCTGCGCAAAGCTGAGAATTACCGAGCTTCCGCTAATCTGAACATAAACGAAAGCAAGCACGCCAATACTCTTCCGCATGGGAGTTGTATCGGTGTGCTTGCTTCTTTATTACTTGTTTAGCATTAAAATTCCACAGTAGCGCAAACGCCATCGGGAAGCTTATAGCTGAACACGGGGGTATCTCCCTCGTAATGCCATTCGGTGTATATCTCGCCGTAGCGCGACTTGTATTTTACGGCAAAGCTGCCTACTTCCTTTATAGGATGAGGTCTGAGAACTATTCTCGCCATTCCGGGTTCCGAATCATTTATTCTTATTCCGCCAAGATATTCAAAGAACCAGCCTATAATGCCTCCGAGCGAGAAATGGGACATGCTTACCGACTTGTCGGGGTCCTTAAGACCGAGCCAGCTTTCAGTTACCGCGGTTGCGCCTCCGTCAAGCATATTAAGCCATGATGGAAAAGTATCTTGTGCTATTAAGCGGTATACCGTGTCAGCATATCCTCCGTCCGCGAGCACATCGGGAAGGAACCTCGTTCCGATAAAGCCTGTTGTGAGATGATAATCCTCCCGTTTAACGTACTCGTTAAGAGTATCGGCAAGGTCCTGCCTCATTTCATCCGGACAAATACCGAAGGCAAGCGGCAAAACTATGCCGCACTGGCACCTTGCATCATAATCCTTTTCTTCTGCCAAAAGATGAACGCGGTTGAATTCCTCTTTTGCGGCATCGGCTCTTACACGAAGCTCTGCCGCCTTTTCGTCTTCGCCTATAATTTCGGCAACGCGTGAAACCTCCGAGAGCATACGGTAATACCAACACCCCTTGAAGAAGAGCTTCGAGGGGGTAACTCCCTTGGGTGAAAGCCAATCGCAGTACTCACGCGAGTTTTCGCTCGGCAATATCATTCCTTCGTATTCCGTGCGCTTATCAATGAGCTTGAGCATTTCCGGGAATCTTGCGCGCAGTATTTCCTTATCACCGTAGAAGCGGTAAAGGGTCAGCGGCATCACGTAGGTTTCGTCCTCCCACGCGTACGGACCCGCATGCATTTTAATGCCGTTGTCAGTCCAACGCGAAAGAAACGCTGAATTATCGGTGAGCCAGCACGCTGAATGAGAGAATATTTCCGAATCACCGTTCCAGAAATTCTTTTCTCTTGTAGGACAGTCCGTCGGGCCGTTACATATATTGTTAAGCCACGAGCGGCGGGTTGCGTTGAATATTCTGTTGATAGGCTCACAGTCGGTTATTATACTGCCGACCTCCTCAAGCTCAGAGCGTATTTCAAAGGGCGTGAGTTTTACGAGCTGCTCTGGACTCTCAAGCCCCTCTATCCATATATACCTATAACCCGTGTATGCAAATCGGCATTCATATGATTCCTCTTTTTCACCCTTTGCAGTATACACGTCGAGGTTTCTGACAAAATACGGGCTTCTTCCGTCGGGCGCGCAATCGTTTTGATAATAAACGGTAACGTAAGCACCGTTTTCTCCGGATACTCCGTCGTCCGCAAGACGCTCACAATAACGGATTTTTATATCCTGACCGCGCTTAAGTCCGCGGAATTTAACCCTAGCTCTTCCGGAAATGCAGCTGCCTACGTCGTATAAGGGATACCCTTCGGGCGTGTAATGTAAAAGCTTCGGCTCGTATTCCTTTGCCTTCTTTACGTATGGATAGCTCTGGAGCAAAAGCGATATCGGAGCTTCATTTTCCGTATAGCTTACCGGTATAAATCCATCTGTACAGGGTGAGCACCAGTTATCTATTTCAAGACGGGCATCGTACCTTTCACCGTACTGAAGGTCGTTTTCCACAAGCGGAGAGGGCGCGCAAATCCACGACCGGTCGGTGTTTATGTATTCTGTGCGTCCGTCCTCATATTCCAGTACAACGGTTGCTATAAAAGCCGGAACGTTAGCTCTTAGCGAGCCCCACGAAGAGCAGTTGTACCAGCCGTTTCCGGTTATTGCTCCAACTGTGTTCATTCCCGTCTTAAGAAGATGCAAAATATCAAAATCCTGATATTCCTGCTCGTAAACCAACGAAAACGGCATAAAGAAGCTGTCGTTTACCCGCTCACCGTTGATATACGGCTCGTAGCAGCCCTTTGCCGAGGCTAACATTCTTGCCTTAACCGGCATTTTCTCAAGCTTGAAGCTATGCTTAAAGTAATTTGAGCGGCGAAGAATTGAAGGGTGATAATCCATTACGTTCATAGGGACTGCGCGGTATCTGTCGGGGCGCGCGGTTTCAAAGCCCTCAGGCTCCTCTGTCACCCAGAAATCAACAAGATACAAGTGCCTGAATTCGCCATCAGTCAGTATTTGCTCACTGCTGCCGTCTGCATAGTAAAGACGGATTCCTCCGGTGATTGCCGAGCTGAAGCGCTTATAGCTGTCACTCTGATATCCTCTTATATGCAGATTGTTTTCACCCTCGCAGATAAAATCGGTGATATCGGCAGACACAATGCGCTTGGTGTCGCAGGCAACCTCTGCACCGTTTATCCAAAGGTCGAAAAGATTATCGCAAACGAAAGCCGCCTCAGCGCGTATAGGCTTTTCGCGAGGGGTAAAAAGACGGCAGGCGTGAAATCTCGTACAGCCTATCGGCCATATATATTTTGCTTCTGGAAATCCTATTTTCTCCCTCTCGTCTGCATAGTCGTCCGTCCTTAGCGGAGCCGATATATACGTTGCCGACGAAAAATCGTGATATTCCTTGCTGTACTGATAGCTTTTGTTCATTTTATTCTCCTATTCAGCAGTGTCACTCGGTATATTTCAAAAGCCCCAAGGCGTGTAAGACTTATTTTGTCCTTTCTGCCTCGAGGCCCTTGCGGTGTCGGCGGAATTGAAATCCCGTCGTTATCTGTTGTTGATTTTACTCCGAAACGGAGCTTGCGGCGCTCTTGTCCTGAGCCTTCGCCGCCTTAAGATGTGCATTTACGTCAAGCTTCTCTATAACGGTATTTTCGTCAATTTTAATACCGTCGGGAAGAATAACCTTAACGAGTCCTCTGTCAACGAGCGCTTCGGTGCTCTCGTAAGGCATGCGGTAATCGTCCGTAGGCGGCGTGCCTCTTTCAATACCGTTCTTACTCATAACCTCACCGATAAGCTCTATGGCGTTTCTCATTCCCTTCGCTCCCTTAACCTTGAGAAGCATAGGAACCTTGTCAACCTTAGGCTTGTCGGAAACGTCTGTGAAGAAATATTTTTCCGCACTGTATTCCGAGGTGTCAAGAGCGAGATAAAGCTGAACTGACGCTCCCTTTACGTTTAGCTTAGCAAGCTGAAGCCTTCCCTTATTGAAGGACTCAAAGCCCCAGCTCGTTCTGGCTTTAACCCGGGCATACGCCATAATTTCGTTTTTGAGCTCCGTATAAATTGCTTGAAGCTTCTCACCGGCTCTTATAAGTCTTGAGGTAAATGAGGTTCTGTAACGGATATGAACTATCTCACCGTTTACGACTCTTATACCGTCCTCACCGTTATCCTCCGCTCCGTTACAAATAAGCTCAATTGCGGGAGCTTCCGGTGCCTCAATAATAATTTCCTTCTTAGACTCAGGTTCACTCTCGGCTTGCGCGGTCATCTGCTCGCACTTTTCCACCGGCTCCTTCTCGGATACCTGAGCTATTTTTATAATGTCCTCAGCAACGGCAGCAGCGCTCTGCGTGCACACATCGGCACTCAACGCATCGCAAGCAGGCTCCTCGACCGGCTCTTCGAATATAGCTACCGGCTCTTCCGCTCCGGAATCGGTTTCCTCGCATGCATTACCGTATATTTGGTCGTAGTTGTCTACTCTTATTTCAAAGGTGTAAAGAATTTTTGTATTGGTAGGAATAAGGAATTTGGTTGCTGTCTGGTCCTCGTTTTCACTCATGAGAATCGGTGACTGAATGGTATCTCTTATAGCGAGCATTTCATTAAAGCTCGATATTTTTAGTATCTGATATCCCGTCTGGTCAAAAACGTTGGTTATTTTCTGTATGTAGGATTCGTATGCCGAAACGAGTCTTCTTACCCTTATAGTATAGTTTATATCATCGTTTCTCGTAAGGTATATGAATGATATAAAGCAAATTATGAGAAGCAAAAGAATGCAGGCAAGAGCAATCGCTGCGTACTTGAATATATCCTGATTTATTCCGTTCGTGTATGCAAGAACCTTGTTACCCGTACCGGGAACGGTCTCTGACGTAGTGATACGGAAGGTGTTTTGGGTCAGAGGAATATTTACCGCCTGAGTATAGCTGTTTTCCGAGCTGTCCTCGAAGGATTTGCTGTTTCCGACAACGTCAATATTCATCTTAACGATAAGCGTGCTCTTTACGTCACTGAGATGATACTTTTCTATAAGCTCCTTCGCGATGGCGTCATACTTGGCATAGTCAATTACAACAAGCTCGCTGATATCAAGATTTTTGCTACTGCTGTACTTTTCCGTCTTTTCGGAAGATATGACATACGTTGGGGAATAAACCGGCAACCCGTTCTTCTCGTCGAATATCTCAAGGGTTGCATCAACCCCGTATGTATACTCGTATTCAAGCTCCTCCGCCTCCATATCAAGCATGTATCCAAAGTCCACGTAAATTGCCTTTACAAGCGAAGCGATATAGCTGTTCCCGGATTTTATCCACTCGTCGTATTCGTCGCTCTTATGATACAAAACCTTGTATTTGGCAGAACCGCTCTCGGTATATTCCACGTAGTGAATCTTGTTCAAGCTCTGATAAACGAGCGAGCATGCGATAAGCGCCAGCGTCACAAGAATCAGAACTGTTGCCTGGATAAATATGAGCCTTTTTCTATTCCTTTTGTATCGTATTCGTTCCCTTTTCTCTGCTTCTGACATTTCAGCCTCCTTTTTCGTAGGTAGTGATTGTCACAAGGGGTTTTCCTTAAAACAGTTTATTGCAACTCTGCTTGAAAACGGCTTGTCAGTTAAATTTCAAGGTTTCTCTTAACCATAGTGACGGATATCCAAGATAAGGTATCTTAAATTTACATACCCCGATAATATCCGCATCGGTGACGTATCCCGAGTCAGGATCCTCGTTTGCATCACCCTTAGTAATATACCTGTTTTGCGAATTGATTCGCTTTATTTCTATAACTCGGTGCACCGTGCGGCGACCGTCGCTATCAAAAACTATTACCTGGTCGACGTCGATAGGCTGACTGCCGTAGCTTTCGTAAATTATCGCATCGCCCTTGTTTATCTCGCCTGTCATACTGTCGGTCGCTATAACCAGCATACCGAATCTGAATCTGCACGAAATAATCATTACAACCGAAAGCATAAGAACCAAACTGAGCACTAAAGCAATCGGAGCCAGTCTGCTTTTTTTCTTTTTAGCGTACTTTATTTTCTTCTCAAATACCGAATCTATGAAGAAATAAATCGCAAGCGGAATTATCAGTCTTGCAAAAGCGTACAGTGCCCCGGGCATCGCAGATACGTAGTAGAAAACGTAGGAATACAGACCGATTATAAGCCTGTACGCGATATTGGGATATATTCCGTAACGTTTTGCAAGATACTGGTAGAGCAGATTCGCAACTACCGCCGGGAATACCGTGATTCCCAAAAAATCCATAAAGAGATTGAAATTCATTATACCCGCAATATCACCGAATGCAAGCAGTTCCGAACATACGCATATAAAATAACACAGCACGCCGGAGCCCTTTGCATTCTGCACCGCAAGGACACCTCTTATGATTTCCGTTGAAATGATTATTGATGCTATAGGCAGGATATATTCCGGCAGCGTTATCCACCCCACCGAAGAGGAGCGGGCAAAGCCGAAGGAAAAACCCGTCAAATAGCAAAGTACTACGCTGAGCACTCCGCAAGCCGCCATAATCAAAAGCACCTGGCGCTTGAAAATCGAAGGAATGCCGCGTTTTTTAACCAAAACTGAAAGTGCTAACGCTGCTATAGGCAGCAGAATTGCAGCTATTATTCTGCCACCTTTAGCGAAGAGAAACAGCGTTGCAAGGAGAGCTGCAAGCAACAGCGCAGACGAAAGATATAACACTTTTCTGTCCTTAGCCATGACAGCGCCCTCCTTGTAAGTTAAAATGTTTATCTAAGTAAACTTTGCCGATTAGTCAGTAGTGGTAGCGGTAAGCTCGCAAGTGAAGCTGGCAGTCATCGCTCCGCTTGTGGGAGGATTAACACCTTCAGCAAGCTTAACGGTAACGGTTATATCACAAGTGCCGGTCTTTCTTGCAATTACGCCGCCGTCAGCAATTTCGTATTCTACGTCGAAATATGCATTGGTAGCATTTGGGTTTTCAGTAGTATCGTCGCCTGCCATTTTTCCTTCAATGGTGATAACGGCGTTGTGGTCACTGAGATTAGAAACGGTGAAAGTGAAAACAACTACGTCATCAGAGCTGTTAAGACTGTTTACAGAGAAGGAAGCGATGTCGTTGTCTCCAGTGATGGAAGCAGTATCAATATAGCTACTGCCTTCCGTAACGCCATCGGTAACTACAGCATTGGTGAAGTAAATCTTCTCATCAAATCCACCCTGAGCGCCTGCAGCGGTAACCTCTGCACTACCCCTGATGGTGAGGATATCGGTCAAAGCTGCATAACCGAATCCAATGGTGAGCACCGCAATGAGCATAAATACTACTACGGCAATCTTCTTGTTTTTCATTTGAAATCTCCTTTCAAAAAAATAAACGTAATATTCATACGAGCGCAAAAGACACGCGCGTATGTAAAGTGAGTATAGCACCAAATATTGCCTTTGTCAAGCCTTTTCAACAAAAAAAGTTACACGGCTTGTCCCACTACGTGTCAAAACCCGACACGCCCGGCATAATAAAAGCGCGCAATGGGAATAAAAGCTTTGTCCACTCTCTTATCCCCATTGCGTATTTTATCTTATTCACTTTTGATATTGCTTCTTCCGGTGCGCTTACAGCGTAAAAAACAATTATCAATCGGCTATTTCTATCTCTATGTCACCCGTTGAGGTAGTTATCTCGCAAAGACCTCCGCTAGTACCTCTCGGAACTTCGATGTTACCGGTTGAAGTCTTAGAATAAAATATCTTCTCAGTTAAAATACTGCCGGTAACGTCACCGGTGTCGGTAACGATATTTAAGTTTTTCGCATCCGCGCGGTCAAGCGTAACCTCACCCGTATCGGTCTGTATTTCAAAGTCGCCTTTCGCTACGGTTTTTCTAAGAAGAACGTCACCCGTGTCTGCTTTTATATTGACACCCTCTCCAATTTCCGCACTGTCAAGCGTTATATCGCCGGTGCTCGTCTGTGCTGCAAATTTTGCACACTCGGTATCCGATACGCTTATTCTTCCCGTGCTGCAGGCAACCGAAAGCTCACCCGAAATTTTCGCATAGTTCACCGATACGTCTCCGGTAGAGGTCGCAATCTTCACGTTTTTTGCCGATATTTTCGACACGTCTACCCTACCTGTAGATGCCGTAACCGAAAGCTCGCCCCAAAGGCTTGCTCCCCAGCTGACACCACCCGTGCTGGTTTTTACCTCGGCTTCTCCGAAGGTGAGTTTATCAGACACATTTACGTCACCCGTGCCAACTTTTACGCTAAGAGATGCATATTCCGCCTCAGGCAAATAAACCACTATATCGGTATCGCGGCTATTGAAGTTGAACGGGAATACGTAATCGTACCATCTGCGGCTGTCCTCAAGCTCTATCTCAATCTTTCCGTCTTTTGCTGTGACTTTGTGCTTCACCTTATCCCAGTCGCAATACTCGACACGCCCCTTGCCATCCTCGGCAAACGCAACCGTAACGTCGTCCACGTCTGCTGCAATAGTTATTTTCTCAAAATCCCCCTCAATTCCGACGCTTTTTTCCTCGTAGGTGCGGTTGTCCAGATTTCCGAAATCAAATCCCAAAGCAAAAAGTCCCACCGCTCCGATTACAAGTCCAAGCGCAATGAGCGCCAATGCTATTACTGTTGATTTTCTCATTACATATCTCCTTTCCCTACGAAAGCTCGCTTAATCAGCAAAAGTATACTCTTCGACAAAGTAGCCATGCCCCGTGTAAATTTAATCGAACCTAATAAACCGAATATCGCGATTCCGCCACAAACGCATCCGCAGCCAAGAAGGAAAATTGCTCCACCAACGTTTGCCGTTGCAAAATAAAATGGGAAGCTGACAATCCCCAAAATGCAGCCTGCCGCAAAGGAAACAACCGTTGCAAACGCAACAGCCGCAAGCGACCACAAAACCGCATAAACCGATATAACAACGGCGAAGGTCACCGCACCAAAAGAAATCCACAGCGGTGCTCCCAATACGATGAGTATTATCTCCCAAAGGCATAGCCTGCGTTTGGGCTTTATCCTCTCCTTGACCAGCTTTGCCAGCGGTATCTCACTGAGTATCCTCTTCGCAACTCTGTCAGGTGCACCGAGGCATGCAACCGCATCAGCCTCGCTCATTCCCGACTCAATTTTGTCTTCTAACATTTCTGCATAAAAATCAACGGATTTTGCAATCTCCGCTGCAGGAAGCCCTGCAAGATTTATACGCAGCTCGTAAAGAAATTCATTCTTACTCAAACTAATCACCCTCCTTCGTCACAAACGTGTATATCGCAACTATTTCCTTCCAGTTTTCCTTGAAATCAGCGATTCTCCTGATACCGTTCGCTGTGATACGGTAATATTTGCGCAGCCTTCCGTTATGCTCCGCGTTGCGCACGGTCAGCATTTTTGCCGCCTCAAGCCGCCTCAGTATCGGATAAAGCGTAGACTCCGATATTTCAACGTACGGCTTTATGTCCTTTATAATCTGGTAACCGTAGGAATCGCTGTCTTTAATAGCGGCAAGCACCGCTACGTCCAAAAGTCCTCTTTTTAACTGTATGTCCATTGGATTACCTCCTCTCGCATAATACTATACCACACATAGTATGCTCTTGTCAATAGCTTTTCCCTATTTTTTTCAAAAAATTTCGGGAGGCCTCCGAAGAAGCTCTCCCTTAATCTTTTATACGTATTTTGTTTATATTTCTAACTTTAGTTTACTTTTTAGCCTGTTTAAACTGTTTTTAATTATCTATTTCCGATATTAGAGAATCAAGTGTACGCCCTTCTTCGAGAAAAATATCCGCAAGCTCTCTGAGCTTCTCCTCGTCGTAGTTATTCCTATCATAAATTCCTACCGTCTTGAATCCTGCGGCCTTGGCGGTTCTGAGAGCCACGAACGAATCCTCGAAAACGCATATCCGCTCCGGCTCGGTCTGCATTATATCGGCTGCTTTAAGGAAAATATCGGGCTTTTCCTTGCCAACGCCAATCTGCGCGCAGGAAATGACACTTTCAAAATAGCCTTCAAGAGAGCATCTTCTAAGAGCTGTTTGTATATACGAAACGCTTGAAGCTGAAGCCAAAGTGAGCCTGACGCCGCTTTTCTTCAAATAATCAAGCAGCACCGCAGCTCCGGGCTTCGCACAGACCTCTTTCTCATAAAACTCCTCTACCCCATCCTTTGCAAAGCTCAAAAAGTCGCTCACGTCACCGGGAATTTTGTAATACTCCTTGAAATACGCCATAGCATCATCGTAAATCATGGTTCTTACGGTTCTGTCCGCCTCCTCGCTTGGAGCAAAGCTCTCGTCACCCATATATTTTATGCCTATCCGACGCCACAGATACGGCCAGAAAAAGAGCGAATCGACTATCGTTCCGTCCATATCAAAAATTGCACCCTTTATTTTCATTCTTCTCTCCTTAGAGATTATATGTGATATGACAGTTTATCATTTTTCCAATACCTTGTCAATATGCAAAGCCGAAAACGCAGGCTTTACAGCAAAATACACGTGGCTTTTGCCCACGCAGCGCAATCTCGCCCGTCACATACTTTGGTTGACAACATACAATCGGTGTTGTATAATAAAATTAACTTATGCATCTTGGGAGGCACGGCATGATGACATCGCTTTTCGTGCGCTGCGTCGGTATAGGCGTGGGTATATATCAAAAAGTAAATATGAGAGCCTACGATTACCGCCTTGTTTGTGCACTGGACGGTTGCGGAGAAATCTACCTTGACGGCATATGCCACGAGCTCAGGGAGGGAATGATTTATATAATCAAGCCTACTCAGCATTACAGAGTGACAGCATCGCAATCGCAAAAAATCGCGGTAATAAATTTTGACGGAAATTATAACTATTCTCACATAAAAGACCCTATACTCTCGGTCGATTGCGAGCTGTTTGATTCCGAATTGGCGCTGTATACCGAGCTTCCGTTCGATTTGCCCGGCATGCCTCTTTTCGCGCAGCCCAAAAGCATGCGGGTAATATCAGAAATGTACGATATTTATATGAACTGCGAAAGCGACCGGAGCATTCGCAATCTTTCACTTAGCTCGCGCCTTATGTACGTAATTTCGTGCGCCGTGGAAAACTCAAAAACCTCGTCACGAAACCGACTCAGTGAAGCTATATATACTTATGTACTGGAGAATGCGACCTCAAATATTACGCTTTCCGATGTAGCAAATCATTTTAATTACAGCGAATCATTTATCTCAAAAACAATCCGTGCAAAACATTCCACAAGCTTCAAACAGCTGGTGATTGACGTTCGGTTGAGAAAAGCTCTTTGGCTTCTTGAAAATACCGAGCTTTCCTGTGATGAAATATCGAACACCATGGGATTCTGTAATACTCAGCATTTCTCAGCAGCATTTAAAAAGAGATACGGAATAAGTCCCAGGAAAGCACGATGAGTGACGGTTTTTGTAAATTTTCTGCTGGTTTTTACATTGAATCCTTTCTTCCGCTCGTGTATCATAAAGGTGGCCGTAAGAGAATCGAACCCATAAGGCTTTAAAAGACGCATTTCTCCCTACTCATCGCCAAAATTTTCTTAAATATTGCTATATCCCTCAAAAATCTTGGCTCGATTATGAAAAAATGCATTCTTTCAAAGCTGCTTCGCACCTTACGGCGAATAAATTTCTTGCAGATTTTGTTGTAATGAGCCGCAGTTAAGTATGACTTAACAAGGATTATTGCGACGAAAGATGCTGAAATTTATCGTCGCAAGGCTTATTGGTTCGACTCTCTTACGGCTACCCGATACAGAAGAAAGGATTTTTGTTATGTTAGATAAAGAAAAAATTCGTAATTATGCTAAGAAAATAGGTGCAGACCTGTGCGGCTTTGCATCTATGGACAGATTTGAGGGTGCTCCCAAACAGATGGACCCTCGCTACATATTCCCCGATGCAAAAACCTGCATAGTTCTTGCATTCAGGATACCGCGCGGCTATTTCAGAGGAATTGAAGAGGGTACCTATTTCTGCAATTACACCGCTATGGGTTACGCCGGAATAAACGAGGTATACGGTCCTATTGTTCTTCGTGAGCTTTGCTGTTATATTGAGGATATGGGATACGAGGCCGTTCCCGTGCCGAATATTTCATTCCGTAATAACGCTCCTGAATTTTCCGATCTGAGAGTCGAAACTCCTCCTCTTGTTTCACTACCCGTAGAAGAGGGCAAACCCGCACCCGATATTTTAATTGATATGCGCGCAGCGGCATTTGCCGCCGGACTCGGAGAGTACGGCTGGAGCAAGGTTTTCCTTACTCCCGAGTTCGGTCCTATGCAACGTTTCGTAGCATTACTTACCGACCTTGAGCTTGAGCCGGACCCTATTTTCGAAGGAAAAATATGCGACAGATGTATGAGCTGTGCAAGAATGTGTACGGGAAAGGCAATTTCTACCAAGGAAAGCGACCACCTTTGCATAGCAGGGCACGATATTGAATTCACAAAACTCGACGTTCACGCCTGCCATACGGCATATCGCGGAGGAATTGCCGAATATAACCCGTTTGACGTCAGCGGAAGCGGCCTTAACGCCGACTGGGCCACCGCTCAAAAGGGCTTCGGTCTTGAGCTTTATATGCGCCACAATCACGCGCTCGAAGGTGCGCGCGGCTGCATGAGAGAATGCTATATTCACCTTGAAAAGAAAGGTGTTTTGACGCACAAATTTAAGAATGAGTTCAGAAAGAAAAAGCCCTGGAGCATTGATAGAAGCAAACGTCCGGATAATGTTGTTGACGACGGCGAGTCATCCGACAAAACTCTGTTTTAAGCTATGAAATTTTCTGTTGGATATCAGCTCCCCGATGAGTACACTTCATTTCCGGAAATATGTCGGGAATATTCCGAAAGCATATCGGACGTGTTTTTCTCTTGGGGCAATGAGCCTAGCGGGAGATTCCCTCTCGGAAAGGTCTGCGAGCTTACGGATATAAAAGAATGTCAGTTGCACGAGTTGAGCGAAATAAAGCGGCTCGGGATAAAGCTTACGCTCCTTTTGAATGCTAACTGCTACGGTGCTGAGTCAGCCTCATCGGTGCTGAAAAATCACGTAATATCGTTGGTGACCGATCTAAAGGAGAAACTGTCCGTTGACGCGGTTACTACTGCATCTCCGTTTATAGCCGAGGTTCTGAGATGCGAATTCGGAAGCAATTTAAAAATCAAAGCTTCGGTTAATATGAGGATAGGCTCTGTAAAAGCCGTACGTCAGCTCACCTCCTTTGACGGCTTTTATATTAAAAAAGAGCTCAACCGCAATTTCACCGCCATAAAAGAGCTTAAAGCATGGTGTGATGCAAACGGCAAGGAGCTTTATATGCTGGCAAACAGCGGATGCATCACAGATTGCGTCTACCAAACATTCCACGATAACCTTATAGCTCATCAAACCTTTGAAAACATAAGCACAGATTACAGCACGGGGTATTCCGCACCCTGCCATAAACTTCTCAAATCTTACGGCCTTACCGGCGGTTTGACTGAATTTATGGGTGCCGGATGGATACGCCCGGAGGAAATAGCGCTTTATGAGCCTTATTTCAAAGAAATAAAGCTTGCCACGAGAATGCACTCACGGCCGGAAATGATAATCGCCGCATATTGCAGAGGAAAATTCCGCGGCAATCTGTTGGACCTGACGGAGCCGTCGTATTCTCACCTTTTCAAAGGTCATATTCTGGATAACACGATGATAAAAACCGATGACATGCTAAGACTGTTCAACTGCGACCGCAAATGTAACGATTGCAATGAATGCGAACGCTTGGTCCGAGCCTCACTGATACGAATGGACTACTGATACTCTGCATAACAATCACTTATACTGCATACTCCCTTTAAGTTAAGACATTGACCGTTTCCCAAAAAATCGAGCTGCGCTAAAAAGCGGTTAAGTCATTAAGAATTGGATAAAAACCAAGGGAAAACAGAGAAAAACAGTAAAAATTCAAAAAACGGATGCACAAATTCATAAAATTTCAACCTTAAAAACGTAAATATGCATAATTTTAGGGGCTGTCTCATTAAGAA
>JAZNDN010000091.1:0-10490 GCA_045588085.1 Eubacteriales bacterium | reverse complement strand
CTTTCCTGAAAGAAATACCCGCTTTTGTCATTAGTGATTTAATGACGGAAAGATTGCATAAATCCATAAATACTCCCAAAAATATTGAAATTAGCTATTGACAAACGGTCAAAATAATGGTATAATACGTGTTGCGTGCTGGTGTGGCTCAGTTGGTAGAGCAGTTGATTCGTAATCAACAGGTCACCGGTTCAAGTCCGGTCACCAGCTCCAGAAGAGAGAAAGTTTTTTCTCTCTTTTTTTGTTGAAAATATATTTTTTATTCTTGCTTTTGAATCGCAATTGAGTAAAAGGATTTCTATATGGATTTATGTAACTTGTCCGTCATAAAATCGGTTATGGCAGAGGCTGGAATTACTTTTCGCAAGGAATTCGGTCAGAATTTCCTTACCAACAGAATTATTCCCGAGCAAATAGCCGAAAGCTGCACCGAAATCAGCGACAGTCTTATAATAGAGATAGGCCCCGGAATAGGTTGCCTTACCGCTGAGCTCGCATCGCGCTATAAAAAGGTTCTTGCTATCGAAATCGACAAGGGCCTTATACCCGTGCTTTCGAAAACTCTTGCGGATTTCGATAACGTGACGGTTATCAACGAAGACGTAATGAAGGTTAATCTTTGTGAGCTCGCGGAGCAGTACTCGGACGGTATGCCTATCAGCGTGTGTGCGAATTTGCCGTACTACATAACTACCCCTATCCTTATGTATCTTCTCGAATCCGGTGTTAAGCTTCGTTCGATTACCGTAATGGTTCAAAACGAGGTTGCCGCAAGGCTTTGCGCGGCTCCCGGTACTGCAGATTACGGAGCTATAACTGCAGTTCTTGGTTATTACGGAAGCGTAAAAAGACTATTTAAGGTCAGTGCGGGCTGCTTTGTTCCGGCTCCTAAGGTTGACAGCGCAGTAGTCAGAATAGATATCTACGATAAGCCGATATATACCCCAAGGAACGAAAGACTTTTCAGAAACGTTATAAAAGCCGCCTTTGAAATGCGCAGAAAGACGCTTGTAAATGCACTCAGCGCAAAGCTCGGGATAGCTAAGGACAGAGCCGTTTTGGCTATAAAGGAGCTTGGACTTGCAGAAACCGTAAGAGGCGAGCGGCTTTCCACGGAGGAATTCGTTAAGCTTTCCGATATTCTTGCTGAATAATTAAGTGCGGTATTTACAGTGTACTATGACCGCTTTTAAATGAGGAGGATTGATTATGACAAGACTTGAAAAGGCAGAGATTGAGCGCCTGCCCGAAAGATATAAGCCGCTCGGTGCATGGGGATATTTCTGGCATACGCTTCTTTTTATAATTCCAATCGCAGGCTGGATTGCCTGTGCGGTTTGTGCATTCGGTGCAAAGAACGTTGCAAGAAGAAGCTTTGCAAGATTTTCGTTTACATTGCTGATATTCTTTATTCTTGCGCTCGCGGCATTCGTTGCGCTCGTAGTATTTGACATTCTCAAAATCGATATGCTCTTGGATTTGGTAGAAAAGCTTCGGTTTTTGCAGACGCTGAAATAATCTTTAAAATAACGCCGCCGAGGCGTAAAAAAAGCTAAGGAAAGCCTTTGCCCGAACGGGCGCAGGGAAACCTTAGCTTTTATTTTATCGGTTTGTACTGCTAAGATATGCAGGGAAGAGTGCCGCGCCGATGAGGGGAGACAGCTCTCCAACCAAGGATTTCAGCGGTGACGTCGAAAGACTGTTCGAAATGCTTGAAAGAATCGTGCTCGAGCAAGAAAATTCCTATAAAAGCATAGTAGACAGCATAGTGGAAACAATATGCAGATTCATCAAAAGAAATCTGGATATAAAGGCAGGCAGTCCGGTAGTTCGAAGACTTAAAGAAGCAATTTACGCAGGCGTTACAGACCCCGGATTTAACCTCGCCTCACTTATTGACAGCACGGGTTTTAACAAAGACCATTTGCGCCGCCTATTCAAAAGAGAAACGGGCAAGACTATCTTACGGCATTAAGGCTTTCAAGAGCAAAAAAAGCTTTTTGAGGCAGTTGAGTTCGGAGGCGTGGAAAGCGTTGCTATGAGCTGCGGATTTTACGATAGCTTTTATTTTTCCACCTGTTTTAAGAAAAATCTCGGCATATCACCCCTGAGGTACAGAAAGACATTTCTTGATAAAAATGACTTCACACCAAAGTGATATGCCGAGAAAAAGTTAGTATTACCGCTTCCAGCCGAGCGAGCGGGAAACCGCGTTATGCCATTCATCAATATGCGAAATCCGCCATGCTTTGTCCTTCTCGGGTGAGAACAGACGCTCGGTCTTTCGCATATTTTTTATTTCGTCAGTGGATTTGTAAACTCCAAGAGAAAGGCCTGCAAGGTATGCGACGCCTAAAGCCGTGGTTTCGATGCAAGCCGGGCGGTTTATCGGAATTCCGAGAATATCCGCTTGAATTTGCATAAGAAGCCCGTTTGCCGAGGCACCGCCGTCTACGGCAAGCTCGGACACCTTGAGTCCCGAGGATTTCTCCATCAGCGAAATAACGTCCGCTGTCTGATAAGCAAGTGACTCAAGCGTAGCTCTGATTATGTGATACTTGTTAGTTCCTCTTGTAATCCCTATTATAATTCCTCTTGCATAAGGGTCCCAATGCGGTGCACCGAGTCCTGTAAAAGCAGGAACTACGGTGATTCCTCCCGAATCCTCGACCTTTCTTGCATAGTATTCACTGTCTGCCGCGGATTCTATAAGCTTAAGACCGTCCCTTAACCATTGAATTGCCGAGCCGCAGGTGAATACCGAGCCCTCAAGCGCATAATTTACCGTACCGTTATATCCCCATGCGACCGTCGTAAGCAATCCGTCATCGGTTATCATTGGACGCTCGCCTGTGTTCATAAGCAAAAAACCGCCTGTTCCGTAGGTGTTCTTTAAATCACCCTCACTAAAGCAGCACTGACCGAATAGAGCTGCTTGCTGGTCTCCCGCAACGCCGCCAATCGCAATTTCGGCATCTATAATGTCCTTGTCGGTGTATCCGAATATCGAACAGGAGGGAAGAACCTCAGGTAAAAGACTTTCGGGGATAGAGAACAGCTCAAGAAGCTCCTTATCCCATTTCAGCTCGGTTATATTATAGAGCATCGTTCTTGAAGCGTTGCTGTAGTCGGTTGCGTGAACCTTGCCGCCGGTGAGTTTCCATATAAGCCAGCTGTCAACCGTTCCGAATGCAAGCTCTCCGCGCTCCGCGCGTTCTCTTGCGCCCTCGACGTTGTCAAGAATCCATTTGATTTTAGTTGCAGAGAAATATGGGTCTATAAGCAGTCCCGTCTTTTTCTTTATGAGATTACCGTAGCCTTCCGATTTTAACTGTTCGCAATACTCGGCGGTTCTTCTGCATTGCCAGACTATTGCATTGTATACCGGTTCTCCGGTTGCTCTATCCCATATAATCGTGGTTTCACGCTGGTTCGTAATGCCTATGCCCCAAACCTCGCTCCAGCTTCCGCCAACCTTAAGAAGTGCCTCAGCGGCAACAGCTACCTGAGTCGACCATATAGTCATAGGTGAATGCTCAACCCAGCTTTCCTTCGGAAATATCTGAGCAAACTCTCTTGAAACAGTACTAATTTGAGTTCCGTTCGTATCGAATAATATGCATCGTGAGCTAGTTGTGCCCTGGTCCAGCGCCATAATATATTTTTTCACGGTTGCGATGCACCTCCTGAAAATTGCTTTTTTATGTTTGTTATTTGGATTATTTAAACAAAAAACGAATATAGTATTTGTTAATTCTAAATAAAGAAATAAATCCCGGCATAACTATACCGGGATTTATTGTCATTTAATTTCTACAGTGACACGCTTTCCGCAGGTGTTTGCGGCTGCCTTCATAATCTGGCGAATTGCCTTGGCAATTCTTCCGTGGCGTCCGATAACCATACCGGTGTCCTCCTCCGCAACGGTGAGAACGAGTTCTATGTCGTCACCGTCAACGGTTTCTGTGACACTAACAGCGTCGGGAGTATCAACGATTGCGCGAGCGATGTCTGTAAGTACCTGTTTGAAATCCATGTGCTTACCTCGTTTCTAGAAGAAACGTTCCTTCCGCCTTTGATTATTTGATGATTTCCGACTTTTTAAGAAGAGCTCTTACCGTATCGGTAGGCTGAGCACCGTTGGCAATCCACTTGGTAGCCTTCTCTGCATCAATCTTGATATCAGCGGGATCGGTGAGGGGGTTGTAGTAACCGATTTCCTCAATGAACTTTCCGTCGCGGGGAGATCTCTCGTCTGCAACAACTACGCGATAGAAGGGAGATTTCTTTGCGCCGATTCTCTTAAGTCTGATTTTTACTGCCATTTCTTTGTCCTCCAAAATGAATGTTGTATTTTATTTTTTATTTGGTATCAATTTAGTATCAGAAGGGGAGCCTCATTCCGCCAAAGCCGCGCCTTGCACCCTTGCCGGAAAACTGCTTCATCATCTTCTTCATTTGCTCGAACTGCTTTAAGAGCTTGTTTACGTCCTCAACAGTAGTTCCCGAGCCGTTCGCTATTCTGCGTCTGCGGGAGCCGTTTATCATCTCGGGATAGGTACGCTCCTTCTTGGTCATCGAAAGGATAATCGCTTCGGTTCTCACCATAGCGCCCTCGTCTATCTGAGCATCCTTAAGTGCACCGGTTTTCATGCCCGGGAGCATTCCTAAAATCTGGTCAAGATTGCCCATTTTCTTGAGATTTCTCATCTGAACCAGAAAGTCCTCAAGAGTAAACGTCTGCTCGCGCATTTTTCGCTCGAGCTCCTTAGCGTTTTTCTCGTCGAAAGCAGCTTCTGCCTTCTCAATCAGCGACAGAACGTCACCCATGCCGAGAATACGCGAAGCCATTCTGTCGGGGTGGAATAGCTCAATTGCATCAAGCTTTTCTCCCGTACCGATAAACTTAATAGGCTTGCCGGTAATATACTTGACGGAAAGTGCTGCACCGCCTCTGGTATCACCGTCAATTTTGGTAAGAACGACACCGGTTATATCAAGCAGCTCATTAAACGTCTGTGCGACGTTTACTGCGTCCTGACCCGTCATAGCGTCAACGACGAGAAGAATTTCCGAGGGGGTGACGGTGTCTTTGATTTTTATGAGCTCCGCCATCAGCTCCTCGTCTATGTGAAGACGGCCTGCGGTATCAATAAATACCATATCGTTGCCGTTTTTCTTAGCGTGCTCAATTCCTGCCTTAGCTATATCAACGGGGGAAATCTTCGTACCCATGGAGAATACGGGAATACCCGCGCTCTCGCCTACGATTTTGAGCTGGTCTACCGCGGCGGGTCTGTATACGTCGCAGGCAACGAGCAGGGGATTTTTGCCCTTGTGCTTATACATTGAGGCAATCTTGCCGGCGTGCGTAGTTTTACCGGCTCCCTGAAGACCTACCATCATAACGACTGTCGGAGGCTTGGGGTTGATATTTATTTTTGGAGTTTCACCGCCCATAAGGCGAATAAGCTCCTCGTTGACTATTTTTACTATCTGCTGAGCGGGGAGCAGACTTTCGAGCACCTGCGAGCCAACAGCGCGCTCGGTAACAGACTTGATAAAGTCCTTAACGACCTTAAAGTTAACGTCAGCCTCAAGCAGCGCAAGCTTTACCTCGCGCATGCCTTCCTTAACGTCGGCCTCGGTAAGCTTACCCTTGTTTCTGAATCTCTTAAAGGCGTTAGCCAATTTTTCCGTAAGACCCTGGAACATATTGACCTCCTCGTTAGAAATTAGTTGTTTTTGCTTCTTATTTTTTCAACGGCAAGAGCAATTTTTTCAGCGTATGCACGAACCGAAACGTCTGAGTGCGCGCGAAGCTCGCGTGCCGCCTCATCAAGAGAAGATGCCGCCGCTTCAATGGATAGAAATTTATCCGCGAGTCCAAGCTTCTTTTCAAGAAAATCAAGTTGGTCCTCGCTTTTTTTGATAACGTGGCGCACACCTTGACGGGATATGCCGATATCCTCAGCTATTTCCGCAAGCGAAAGGTCGTCCTCGTAATAAGCGTGCATTATTTCCTTTGCGTGAGGGTCAAGCACCTCGCCGTAAAAAACAAGCAAATAGGCAAGTCGCATATTTTTTTCGAACAATTAACTCACCGTCCTTGTAAGCCTAACCAAAGATGCGAAAGCCGATAAATCGGTGCTACATACAAGTTGGAGCTGCATTTCGTCAAGCTGTAAAGTGATTTGCTTTACAATTATAGCATACACAGGCTTGTTTGTCAAGTCAAAAATTAAAAATAAATTTTGCACGTGAGAAAAAGATTTAGAAAAAATATTTTTTTTGCAAAAAGTATTGATTTTATGGAAATATTATGATACAATAACTGAGTAAAAAAATGCAATATGCCAAAATGCGTGTACGAAACGGACCCTCTCAGCCGTGACTATGTGTGATTTTGCGTTTGCTTTTAAGAAATAAGGAGAAAGAAATGGCTAATATTAAGTCCGCTAAAAAGCGTATACTCGTTAACCGCACCAAAGCTCTCCAGAATCAGATGGTAAAGAGCCAGCTCAAGACCTTCATAAAGAAGTTCAATGCAGCTGTTAATGCAGGTGACAAGGCGCTCGCTTCGGAGCTTTACAGCGTCGTTATCAAGAAGGTTGACCAGGCTGTTGCTAAGGGAATTCTTCATAAGAATAACGCTGCTCACAAGAAGTCCGAGTACACACTTAAGCTTAACAAGATGGCGTAAAGCCGAAAATATGACCTGCTTTAACCCGGGCAGGTCTTTATTTTTGTAATTTTATTGACTACACAGTTAAATAATGGTATAATTGCGTTAAAAGAGGTAAAAAGAAAAAGAAAGGAGCGAGAATATGCCGAATTATAAAAAACTTTCCGCTGAGGTTACCGAGCGTATAAGACAGGATATCGAAAACGGAACTCGCCCCAATTTCGCGGCAAAGGGAAGCCTTGCTGTAAGAAGAAATCCTAACTTTGACAAGGAGTCAATCTGGCGCCCTGCCTACGTGCGCGACGTTGACAAAATACTGCACAGCCCCTATTACAATCGCTATACGGATAAGACACAGGTATTTTCCTTCTATAAGAACGACGATATTACAAGACGCGCGCTTCACGTCCAGCTTGTTTCAAGAATTGCACGCTCGATAGGCGCGGTGCTTAATCTCAATCTTGACCTTATAGAAGCAATAGCCCTCGGGCACGATATAGGGCATACCCCATTCGGTCACGCAGGCGAGAGATATATCAGCGAGGTATATCATGCCGAAACCGGCAGATACTTTAACCATAACGTGCACAGCGTCAGAGTTCTTGACGGAATCTTTCCTTTAAATATAACGCTTGATACCCTTGACGGAATAATAACCCATAACGGCGAATTTGAAATGCACGAGTACCGTCCCTCTGTTATGTCAAGCTTTGAGCAGTTTGACGCCATGGTGGAAAGCTGCTACGTTGACGAGAAAAATATAATGCATATCGTGCCGTCAACCCTTGAGGGATGCGTCGTGAGAGTCTCGGATATCATAGCGTATCTCGGAAAGGATAGGCAGGATGCAATAAAGGCAAAGCTTATCTCACCCGATGATGATTTGGGTGATTCGGGAATCGGAACTATAAATGCCGAAATTATTAATAACCTTGAGGTTAATATAATAGAGCACAGCTACGGAAAGCCTTATATAATGCTTGATGCCGAGCATTACGAAGGACTGAAGCTTTCAAAGCAGGCGAATTACGAAAGAATATACAAAACCGAGAAGGTAGCAAGAGTTACCGATAACACAGTAAAGCCGATGATGCAAAAGCTTTATTACAGGCTTCTTCGCGATTTGCGCGACGGAGACAAGAATTCGCCTATATTCAAGCATCATATAGATTTTGTTTCGGGTAATCATTACGCGGCAAAAATGCCTTATATCGAAACCGAGCATAATCAGATAGTTGTGGATTATATGGCTTCGATGACCGACGATTACTGCGCAGAGCTGTTCAGATATTATTTCCCGAACGACGAAATAGAGATAAAATATCACGGATATTTCCAGGATGGCAGAATATAATAGAAAAAGGCTGATTTCGCATCAGCCTTTTTTCACGGCTGAAATTTTTCGCATACTGCTGTTCGGTATTGCTTTGAAATCGGAAGCTTGCAATAACCGGATATAATAAGAACAAATGAACATTTTTGCTATATATAGTTGTATATTTTCTTGAAAACCGCCTGAAAGTTGTATATAATAAAGTCAAAGTATACTTTAAGCCTAATAAGGAGCAGACGAATATGTATAACGTTGATTTTTTCGGTCATCAGGTATCAAAGCTTATTGTAGGGGATAATCCCTTCAACGGCCATTCCTACATAACCGCATTTATTTCAAAGGAAGAAATGATAAACTATCATACCGAGGATAAAATCCTCGAGGCTATGCACAAAATGGAGGAGCTGGGTGTAAACACGATGCTTCCCTTGGCAGATCCCTATATTATAAGAATTCTTCAGCATTACAGAGCAAATGGCGGAAAAATGAACTTTATTTTCCAGACGTATGCACCTATGATGCTTAACCACGAGGTAGCTGAAATCAGCATAAGACAGATGCAGAGCGTTGACCCAATCGGTGCATATATTTCCGGTACTTATACCGACGTAAGATATGAAACCGGTAGAGTAAACGAGATCACCGATATGATTTCCTTCTTCAGAAACTTTGATATGAAGCTTGGTATAGGAACACACCGTCCCGAATTCATAGAGCTTAGCGAAAGGGAAAATTGGAACGTCGATTTCTATATGGCTTGTATGTATAACTTGAGAAACGGCAGAGAAGGCGAAGAGAGCGGATTTATAACCGGTAAAAACAAGAGCAACGTAAGAAATATAGTTCCCGGTGACAGAGCTGTAATGCTCGAAACTCTTAAAAAAGTGCAGAAGCCTATTATAGCATTCAAAATATTCGCAGGCGGTCAGATGCTTGTAGAAAAGGAAGAATCCGAAAGACGCGTGCTTATCAAGGATACCTACAATACCATTTTCAATTCCTTGAAGCCTAACGATATCGCTGTCTGCGGCGTTTATCAGCGCCATCACGATCAGCTCACCGAAAATGTTTCGGTATTCAACGAATGGCAAAACGCAAAATAAAGCGCATAAATATAAAAGCCAAGCCGATTATGGCTTGGCTTTTATTGTTGATATGGAATTTATAAAAATACAGGTTGATTGGTATCTGCGGATTTGTAAAGAGCACTGATGATATCCATAAGAATTGCGGCATCGCCGGATTTGCAGATGCTTTCCTCGCCGTTAACACAGCAATTGACAAAGTGATCCGTCTGCTCCTTAAAGAGCTCCAAGGGATTCTGATCGGCAACAAGCGGTGAAGATTCGATGAAATAATTATCGTCTGAGAGCTCAAGCAGCTTAAGCTTATCTGCAGGCTGACTTGCGGCAGGCTCTAATCTCGCACCGGCTTTTTCTCCCGAAATATCAATGTATACCCCGGGGTTTACAGCGTTAAGCATCGTCGCAGACTTTATGTAAATGCTCGCGCCTCCATCAAGTGTAACAAATCCGGATATTGCACTCTCGATATTTCTCTCATATTTATTAACGTCTTTGGAGCGATAGCCGTATTTTTCGCCATTGAACCTTTCGTATAGATCACCGTTTGCAAAGCTTTGAGAGGCAATTACCGCAATCGGCTTGGGATATCCCATAAGATAGAGCGCGTTGTCAAGCTCGTGAATAGCGCTGTCAATAAGGCATCCGCCGCCTTTTTCTCTGCGGATAAACCATCCGTCAGAACCAAGACAACGGTTGACTCTATGGCATTCTGCGGAAATAATCTTGCCCATTTTACCGGAATCAATATATTTCTTAAGCATCTGCAGCTGATTTCTGAAGCGGGTAACGAAAGCAAACATCAAAAGCTTACCGCTCTTTTTAGCCTCAGCCTCGCACTCTCTTACCTCGTCTCCATTCATAGCCGGAGGCTTTTCGCACATAACGTGCTTGCCGCTTCTTAAAGCATCAATGATAATTTCTTTATGAGTGAACGTGGGAGTAGCGACGATTACCGCGTCAATTTCATCATCCTTAAGCAGCTCTTTGTAATCCGAGTAGCTATTCTTAATGTTAAACTCCTTTGCGCGTTGGTTTGCGAGCTCTAGGTTAAGATCTGCGATGGCTTTAACAAAACAATCGGGATTCTTTTGCAATCCGATTATATGCCGCTCGGAAATAGACCCCGCGCCTATTATTGCTACGTTAAACATTTAGTCCCTCCGTTAAGTTTATATTTGATAAACGGTACAAAACACGTATTTTATTTTATAATAACAGATTTGGCTTTTTCATCCAAGAAAAAATGCGTGCTTTTGTAGCAAAAAACGTATATTTGATAAAAAAGTTTTGCACTTAGGCAAGAGGGAGTAATCCGAACCCGCTCGGAAGCCTGGATTTTCAGCGCTTTCGGCACTTATCTCTCTTGCAAAGTCTTACTTGGCTGCGA
>JAZNDN010000090.1:0-9194 GCA_045588085.1 Eubacteriales bacterium | reverse complement strand
CGTGATGGATGCCGATGAGAGAAGCGCAACCTTGAACGGTGATGAAATATCTCTCACGGCAAGAGAATTCGACCTCATTTACAAGCTCTTGTCCAAGTCGGAGGCCAAGCGGTCTTAGGAAGACAAATGTATGAAACAACTCCTTGGCTCACAGAACGACATGGCTACGATCCGACTTTAATTTCGTGATGGATGCCGATGAGAGAAGCGCAACCTTGAACGGTGATGAAATATCTCTCACGGCAAGAGAATTCGACCTCATTTACAAGCTCTTGTCCTATCCAAAAAAGACCTTCACACGTACACAGCTGATGGACGAATTCTGGGATGTGGATACGCAAACAAGCACGAGAACGGTGGACGTGTATATGACCAAGCTCCGCGCAAAGCTTTCGGATTGCGATTCTTTTGAAATTCAGACCGTTCACGGACTTGGATACAAGGCGGTGATCAAATGAAAAAGCCGACATTCCAAAGAGTGCTTCAAGAGTTTAGCAGCTTCCTTTTGTTCTTTCTGTCGGTAGGGTTTGTGGTCTCCTGCTGTATGATGCTCTTTCTCAACGTATTGTCAAAGGAAATGGGGCTCACCTATACCTCGGACAATATAGCAGAAGCGGCAAAGATCACCTTCCTCAACGTTGTCATTATAACCGTGCTTTTTAAAACCGCTGATTTTATCCGTCGCAAAATAATGGTTGATAGACCTGTGAAAATGATCACGGATACCACCGAAAAAATCATGAACGGTGATTTTTCTGCCCGTGTTAAGCACATGCACAGCTCGGGCATGGAGGGCTTTAATCAAATTGGAGAATCGATCAACTCGATGGCAGAGGAGCTTTCGAGCGTGGAAACCCTGCGTACCGATTTTATTGCCAACGTATCCCACGAGATGAAAACGCCACTTGCCGTGATGCAGAACTACGGAACGCTCTTGCAGACTCCCGACCTTCCCGAAGAGAAACGGATTGAGTATGCAAAGGTGATCACCGATGCCTCGCGCCGTCTTGCCGATATGATGACGAATATTCTCAAGCTCAACCGACTTGAAAACCAGCAGATCTATCCAAATCCCACCTCCTTTGATCTCGGTGAGCAACTTTGCGAAAGCCTTTTGCAGTATGAAAGCACGTGGGAGCGAAAGAATATTGAGATTGAAACCGATATTGCCCAGAATGTGCTTGTTTCTGCCGATGCGGAGCTGCTTTCGCTCGTGTGGAACAACCTGTTTTCAAACGCCTTCAAGTTTACCGATGCGGGCGGCAAGGTCACACTCACTCTTACGGCAGACGAAAAATACGCTACCGCAAAAGTCACCGACACGGGATGCGGAATGAGCGCCGAGGTTGGCTCGCACATCTTCGAAAAGTTTTATCAAGGCGACACCTCACACGCGACGCAGGGCAACGGACTCGGACTTGCGCTCGTCAAGCGCGTGGTTGATATTATGCAGGGCGAGATAGGTGTAGAAAGCGCCGTCGGTGTTGGCACAACGTTTACGGTCAAGATCAGGAGGGTCAATGATGGATTGGAAGAAGATAGGTAAAGCTTTGCTGTTTTCGCATATCGCGATTATGATGTTGCTCGTTCCTATTGCAACCGTTTTGCTTGTCGGCTCAATGGTATTTATCGGTACGGAATCTCCAATTGCTATCGTGTCTTACGTAATAGCAGCGTACACACTAACGGTTTGGTGCTTTAAAATCCCGTATTTAATCGAATTTTTCAAGACATTTAAGAACGAAAACAAATATGTGAGAAAATGGTATGATGATACGCGCTTGCGCGTGAACGTGTCGCTCTACGGTTCACTTGCGTGGTGTGCCTTGTACGGAATTTTTCAGCTGTGGCTCGGATTTTACCACCACACCTTTTGGTTTTATTCGCTCGGTGCGTACTATATATGCCTTGGCGTGATGCGATTCTTCTTAGTTCGTCACACAACGAGATATAAGCCTGGCGAGAGGATGGAAACGGAGCTTGTAAAATACAGAGCCTGCGGTATCGTATTTCTTGTAATGAACCTGGCGCTTGCGCTGATCATTTTCTTTATGGTCTACTTTAACAGAACATTCCTTCATCATATGATTACGGCAATTGCGATGGCGGCATATACGTTTACCGCGCTCACAACTGCTATTATTAACGTGGTAAAATACAGAAAACATAACAGTCCCGTCTTTTCTGCTTCCAAAGCAATCAGCTTTGCAGCGGCACTTGTGTCAATGCTGACACTTGAATCCACTATGCTCACCACGTTCGGAGACGGAACGATGACGGCTACTGCACAGAAATGGATGCTTGGCGCAACCGGCGGCGTGATTTCCGTACTGATAGTTGCAACAGCAATTTACATGATAGTGATTGGAACAAAAAAACTGAAACAATTAAAATCAGAGGTTGAAAATGGATAACAACAAACAGGAACAAAACGGATTTACTTACACCTACTCCGCAAAAGAGCAGGCGGAACTGAAACGTATCCGTGAAAAATATACTGCCACGCCCGAAGCCGAGGATACGATGGCTCGTCTCAGAAAGCTCGATGCAAGTGTTACGCAGACTGCGCAGATTGCAGCTCTTGTGTTCGGTATCATAGGCGCACTCATTCTCGGTTTTGGAATGAGCCTTTGTATGACCGACCTCGCAGAAATTCTCGGTTCGCACAGTGATATGGCTATGGTAATCGGCATTATCGTCGGTGTTGTCGGTGGCGTTCTTGCAAGTCTCGCCTATCCCATCTATAACGCCATTGTAAAGGCAAAGCGCAAGAAGCTCGCACCCGAGATCATTAGACTTACTGATGAGCTTATGAAATGAGGTGCGAATATGAAAGTTGAAATTAAAAAGGCTATCTTGAAAATACTCTCCGACGGTTACAACACTGAGCAACGAGAAATTACCGATCGCTTCCGACAGTAAAAAGCAAGAGATCGAAGATCTAAAAGCGGCGGCAACCAATGTCTAAAGATTTGCGGATTTGCAAACAAGTACACGAATTTAAGGAAACAGACTATCGAAGTGATTCGCACCTTCATACAGCGAATCATTATCCACTGAAGAACGGTAAATACGCAATGCAGCAGATCGGCATCTACTTCCGTTATATCGGAAAACTGATACCCGAAAAAGTCGCCTAGACCCACAAAACAGAATAGGACGGACAGCCGAAACTGTCCGTCCTACATGCCGAGTGCCGCCTATACGCAGTTGATCTCCCAATGAGAAACTGCGTATAGACGGCACTCTTTTCTTTTATTAGGTTTTACCCAAATTATGCAAGCTCTGCGAAGTACTTGATAGTTCTTACCATCTGAGAGGTGTAAGAATTCTCGTTGTCGTACCACGAAACTACCTGAACCTGATAGGTATCGTCGTCAAGCTTGGATACCATAGTCTGAGTGGAATCGAAGAGAGAGCCGTAGGAAATTCCGATAACGTCGGAGGAAACTATCTCATCGGTGTTGTATCCGAAGGAAGCGGAAGCCTGAGCCTTCATTGCAGCGTTGATAGAATCCTTGGTTACGTCCTTACCCTTAACTACTGCTACGAGAATAGTGGTAGAACCGGTGCAGGTAGGAACTCTCTGAGCGGAGCCGATAAGCTTGCCGTCGAGCTCGGGGATAACAAGTCCGATTGCCTTTGCAGCGCCGGTGGAGTTGGGAACGATGTTCTGAGCACCTGCTCTTGCACGTCTGAGGTCGCCCTTTCTGTGAGGACCGTCAAGAATCATCTGGTCGCCGGTGTATGCATGAACGGTGGTCATGATACCGGAAACGATGGGATATACGTCGTTAAGAGCCTTTGCCATAGGAGCAAGGCAGTTGGTGGTGCAGGATGCTGCGGAGATGATCTGGTCATCAGCAGTGAGAGTTTCGTTGTTTACGCCGTAAACAATGGTCTTAAGGTCCTTGCCTGCGGGAGCAGAGATAACAACCTTCTTTGCACCTGCATTGATGTGAGCCATGGACTTTTCCTTTGAGCAGTAGAAGCCGGTGCACTCAAGAACTACGTCAACGCGAAGCTTCTTCCAGGGGCACTTAACAGCGTCTTTCTCTGCATAGATTTTGATTTCCTTACCGTCAACGATGATAGCACCGGGAGCGATTACCTTTCCGTTCTCGTTAACCTCTGCATCCTTGTAGGAAACAGTGTGTCCCTGAGCGAGATAGGAACCCTGAGCGGTGTCATACTTAAGAAGATGAGCGAGCATCTTGGGGCTGGTGAGGTCGTTGATTGCAACGATCTGGTAACCCTTTGCGCCGAACATCTGTCTGAAAGCGAGACGGCCGATACGGCCAAAGCCGTTGATTGCAACTCTTACGTTTGCCATTTTGAAAATCCTCCAAAATATAAATTATTTTTTTAATAAGCATTTTGTGTTTGTTTTTCCACGGCTTCTATTCTATCATATTTTTTTTGATTATACAATACATTTGACGAAAATTTATCAAATTTATAGGTTATTTTCAAAAAAAGCGGTTATTTTTCGCTTTTTATGTGAGGATTGACCGACCCGTGAGTGCGCTTTTGCCGTTTGGCACGCTTTTCTATATCGGCAAGCAGAACGAAATCGAGAAGATGCGGCAACTTTCGCAGTCTGCGCGGTTCTTTTATCATTCGCCAAAGCCATTCAAGATGCATACGTCTTACTGCGGCAGGCGCACGCTTTACAGCTCCGGAATAAACGTCGAGGCTTCCTCCGAGACCAATGAACAAGCTTTTGGGAGAGCATGGCTGAAGCTCCATTATTAAGAGCTCCTGCTTGGGCGAGCCGAGACAAACCAAAACAAGCTCGGGGGCGGTTTGACGAAGCTTTTGCTCTAGATTTTGTTTATCGTAGGTATATCCGTCCTGCGAGAAAAGGCATACTGCGCCACCGCTCTTCTCGCAAAGATATTCCGACGCTGCCTCAGCAACGCCACCCTTGCCTCCGATTACCGCGAAGCTTCTGACGCATGGCATAAGCGCTTCGCAAAGCTCAACTCCCGGAAAAAGCTCGGTATAGGCACCGCGCTTTGACAAAGCACGACTCACACCGACACCGTCGGGTATATTGAGTGAATTTGCAAGTGCACGTGCAAGCTCCGGATTTTTCACCGATTCGGCAAGCATTATCGGATTAACGGTTGAAACAGTACCACCCTTACCGACGAGCGCTCTAACAGAACTCAGCAGCTCCTCCCTCGTGCCTACCCTTATATTCTGGTACAGCAATCTTTCATATCTTTCCTTCCCCATACCTCACACAAATCACCTTCATTTTCATTACAAATAGTATAAGAAATTTTGAGGTTTATATTCAGCTCTTGACTTTTAGAGTTAAAAATGTTAAAATATCAATCGACTGGGTGGGGCAAACGCGCGGTAACACGCCGAAAGGTTTTACCGTGAGGAAAGTCCGGGCTTTACGGAGCAGGATAACGGATAACGTCCGTCGGAGGCGACTCCCGAGAAAGTGCAACAGAGATATACCGCCGTAGCAATACGGTAAGGGTGGAAAGGCGAGGTAAGAGCTCACCCACTCCTATGGCAACATAGGTTTGCTGTAAACCTTATCCGAAGCAACACCTTACGCCCCTTTTACGAGGCAGGCGCTCCGTCTGTTTTGGCGTATGGTGGCAGAGCCGCAAGGCTTGAGCTCGGTAGCAATATCGGGCAAAGATAGATGTTTGCCGCGTCACATGGCGCACAGAACCCGGCTTACAAGCCCAGTCAACCAATAACAAAAAAGGCAGAGTGATATCTGCCTTTTGTTTATTAAGGAATTTTACATTCACAGATTAGTGGCAAATGCACTTTTCGGTATCTCTGTCGAATATATGGATACGGGAAGCATCAACAGCAACGGTGATATCGTCACCTGCTCTAGCCTGAGATCTGGAGGATACTCTTGCTATGATATTCTTGCCGTTGGTTGCATCTTCCATTCCGTCGAAGCCGAGGTAGAGATAAATCTCAGCACCCATAAGCTCGGTTACGTCTACGTTAACCTTCATGAGCGAATCGGGCATGGACTGAATGTACATGGGCTCGTCGTGGATTGCCTCGGGTCTTATACCGAAGATAACCTCCTGACCGATGTACTCCTTAAGCGCAGGATTGTTTGCCTTGTCGGAGGGAAGCTTAAGCTCGGTGGAGCCGAAGATTGCATAAAGATTATTACCCTTCTTCTCAAGCTTACCGTTGATGAAGTTCATCTGGGGAGTTCCTATGAAGCCGGCAACGAAGAGGTTGCAGGGAGAATCATAGAGGTTCTGGGGAGTATCAACCTGCTGAATAAGACCGTCTCTCATAACTACGATACGGGTCGCCATGGTCATAGCCTCAACCTGGTCGTGAGTTACGTAGATGAAGGTGGTTTCAACCTTCTTATGAAGCTTGGTAAGCTCGGTTCTCATGCTTGCACGAAGCTTAGCGTCAAGGTTGGAAAGAGGCTCGTCGAGAAGGAATACCTTGGGGTTACGAACGATTGCACGTCCAAGCGCAACTCTCTGCTTCTGACCACCGGAAAGAGCCTTGGGACGACGGTCGAGAAGGTGGCTTATGTCAAGAATTCTTGCAGCCTCTTCAACGCGTCTCTTAATCTGCTCCTTGGGAACCTTACGAAGCTTAAGACCGAATGCCATGTTATCGAAAACTGTCATATGAGGGTAAAGAGCGTAGTTCTGGAACACCATCGCGATATCTCTGTCCTTAGGAGCTACGTCGTTAACGTATCTATCGCCTATGTAGAGCTCACCCTCGGAAATCTCCTCAAGTCCTGCTATCATACGAAGAGTGGTGGATTTACCGCAACCCGAAGGACCGACGAAGATAAGGAATTCCTTATCCTTGATTTCAAGGTTGAAGTCTGATACGGCGGTAACGCCGCCGGGATACTTTTTGTAAATGTGTCTTAAAGAAAGACCTGCCATGGTTATTTCTCCTTTTATTTTTTTACTGTTAATATTATAACAGAACCCATAGTTTTTTCCAATCGGCAACTGTCACGATTTTTCGTCATGTTTTTTGGTAACCTTGCACAATTTGAGATAGGTTTGTTTGTTTATGCTTCATACTCGCTATTAGAATACTCTAATTTATTAGAGAGCTGTCGGCGTCTGCAAACAGGCTCTCCGTCACCGACGGTATGGGACGAGCCGAGTAACAAATGCAACTCGGCTCGTCATTCTTATTCTATGTTGAATTTGTTTTTCATCAATCCCAGATTGACAAAATACAATACTGCCGACACCGCAGCTGAAACGGCAATGGTCAGTATGCTGCCCAAAAGTGTCAGAGGTCCGCTCGGGGTGTTTTTCGTAATAGCAATTATCGCTATTTCAAATCCTCCTGTTACAATACCCTGGACGAAGCTTATCGCGAAATAAAAGAGAACAGAGCCGACTATTTTATGATTTTTCATAAGCATAGAGCCCACTGTTATTGAAAGGAACATAAGAGTTATGCTTTCAACCAAGGTTACCACCGCATATATTATCGAAACAGCAAGCTCTGCAGCACCTGCTCCGGCAAAAAGCATACCGGGTGCAAGCAAGAGGTCGATAAATCCAAAGAATCCATTTGGGTCATAGAGCAAGAACGGCACCGCAACCGCGAGCAGAAACGACAAAAGCATAACGAGAACTGAGCTGAACATCCATATAAGAACAGCTACGAGCTTTTCAAAGATAATGAGGGACGTTTCAGCAGGAATTACCATATTGAGATATCCCTCGTCGGTAAAGAACGACTTATAATATCTTGCCAAAGCAAAGAAATAATTTACGACGAAAAGTGCCACGATAGCAATGATACCCACTGCGTAAAGGCCGGAAACGGCAAGAATTGCAAAATTAAAATAATCACTGCTGAAGCTGAGCGAAAAATAGAGCAACGCGCAACAGATGAGCGCGGTCGCCGCTGAGGCGATAAATAACGGAACCGAGCGGCTTCGCATATCGCGCATATCGTATTTCAAAAGTTTTTTCAGCATTTGAACACCTCCCTGAAATACTCATCGACGGTTTTGCCGAGGCTTGTCATAAGCCCCTCCGGTGTTCCGAGACAGCTTATCCTTCCGTTTTTGATGAAGATAAAGCCGTCCATAATTTTTTCAATGTCGGAAATGAGGTGGGTTGAGATGAGCACGGCAGAGGTAGGCTCAAAATTCCGTATTACAGTATTTATTATAAAATCTCGCGTCGCAGGGTCAACTCCGCTTATCGGCTCGTCCAAAAGATAAAGTCTGGCGCGTCTTGACATAACGGCAACGAGTTGAACCTTTTCCTTAGTTCCTTTTGACAGACTTTTTATGCGGTAATGCTTCTCAACGCCGAGTGAGTCCAGCATATATTCCGCTCTGGCTCTGTCAAAATCCGAAAAAAAGTCCTCGTAAAAATCTATCGCATCTCCTACGGTGAAATGCTCCGGAATACTGTTTCTTTCGGGCAAATAGGCAACCTTTGCCTTGGTGAGAGCACCTATTGGTAAGCCATCTACTCTGACGCTGCCTCTGTCGGCCGTAAGAAGACCTGCGGCAATTTTTATAAACGTAGTCTTTCCCGATCCGTTGGGGCCGAGCAAGCCTATAATTTTTCCTTCGGGAACTTTAAAGGAAACTCCGTCAAGGGCGACGGTATTTCCGTAGCACTTTGAAACTCCGTCGCAAACGAGAAGCTCCTCGGAACGAGGTGACTCTGCGCGAATTTTCTCAGCATTGCTTTCGGGAAGCACGAAGTCATCAGCTGTTAATCCCTTCTTTTCACGAGCAGCAAATACGTCCTGACTCATAATTCCCCTCCTTTTGACTTGTTTTTGCAATTTTAGGATATCATCTCAGCCGCCACATTGTCAACCGATTTCCGGAAAAGACACAAAAAAGAAACATTTTCACCGGCAAATGAGAGGCGTGCCAACCAAACTTTCAAGCATAAGCAAAAGAGCCGACGCACAAAAGCGCATCGGCCCTTAGACTTGCAGTCAGTCAAGAGGAAATAAACCGAGCCCGCTAGGATTATTTCCTTTTACCTAGGCAAGAGGGAATAATCCGAACCCGCTCGGAAGCCTGGATTTTCAGCGCTTTCGGCACTTATCTCTCTTGCAAAGTCTTACTTGGCTGCGAGAGCCAAGCACCAAAATCATCTTAAAATTCAGGCTTCGGAGTTCTTCGAATTTTCGGGATAGATGATTTTTGGCAAGGCGAGGTTAAA
>JAZNDN010000089.1:0-20302 GCA_045588085.1 Eubacteriales bacterium | reverse complement strand
AGGTATTTAACCATGAAGGTGAGGTAACAGAAGAATTTTCAATGCTTAACGAGGATTTGCGCGATAAGCAGATGAATGCGCAGTTCTGGGGCGGTGTTACAGGTCCCATAATGCATAATATAAGCCTCGCATGCTATGGAATTACGGTAGGCGTCGGAGGCGCATTGCTCGTTACAGGCGGAATAACCACAGGCGGTCTTACCGTCTTCGCGAATTATTCAAAGCAGTTCGCAATGCCTATAAACCAGCTTTCTATGCAGCTTTCGACAATCTTCTCGGCACTTGCCGGTGCCGAAAGAGTCTTCGCGGTAATGGACGAGGAGCCTGAGGCAGAGGATAGCGAAAACGCCTGCCGTGAGCAAATCCGCGGTGACGTTGTTTTCAAAAACGTAAGCTTTGGTTACGTAAAGGGAAAAACGGTGCTTAAGGATATATCCTTATATGCAAGACCGGGACAAAAAATAGCCTTCGTCGGCTCAACGGGAGCAGGAAAAACCACAGTCACAAATCTGCTCAACCGCTTCTACGATATAGATTCGGGTGAAATAACGATTGACGGAAAACCTATAAAGGAATATTCACGCGAGCACATCAGACAAAACGTTGCTATGGTTTTGCAGGATACCCACCTCTTTACAGGTAGCGTAATGGAAAATATACGCTATGGCAGACTTGATGCCACAGATGAGGAGGTAATAGCCGCTGCAAAAACCGCTTCCGCGCATAGCTTTATTATGAGGCTTGAGCACGGATACGATACCGTCCTTGAGGGCGACGGAGCAAATCTGTCACAAGGTCAAAGACAGCTTCTTAATATAGCCCGTGCCGCGCTTTCTAAAGCTCCTATTCTCGTTCTTGACGAGGCAACATCTTCCGTAGATACCAGAACGGAGCGCCATATTGAGCACGGAATGGATAGACTTATGAAGAACAGAACGACCTTCGTTATAGCACACAGACTTTCAACCGTAAGAAATTCAAATGCTATAATGGTTCTCGAAAAGGGTGCCATAATCGAAAGAGGGGACCACGACGACCTTATAGCGCAAAAGGGAAGATATTACGAGCTTTATACAGGTGTATGCGAGCTGGCGTAATACTTTGCCGTCGGCGAAGTCAATGCATTATAAATTATGCATTTTGCAAACAAAAAAACAAAAAGGGCTAGAGCAGGAAAACTTGCTCTAGTCCTTTTGTTTGCAATCAGTTATGCTTATTTTCGGTTATTGTGTATTTACCGTGGGGGATAGTCAGTCCCTCAGCGGTATGTTGTTTTTGGAATGTTCCTTATTCAGCGGAAGCAGGAAGTGCCTCTGCAGCAAGGATATACTTGTAAAGTGCATCAACAACTGCCATAACAGTAGCGTCGCCGCTCTCGTTAGCGTTGAATGCATAGTTAGCGAAGCAAACTACCGCGGTAGCAATCTCTGCACCGTTCTCATCGTAGGTGGTAACGGTGATGTTCTTGTCGAAGTTGTGAACGTTTGCATTAGCGTAAACGCTTACAAGAACGTCTTGACCACCGATGCTTCTCTGCTCGGTTTCAAGAGCTACGCCGTTAACTGCAACGCTCTTAGCGTCACCGCTGAGAACGAATACAAACTCAGGAGTAGACTTGAGGTCAACCGAGATACCAACACCGAGAGTAGCGCCTGCATATTCCTCATATACGGGAGCGTATTCAGCGGTAGGAACGTAGTCGCCAATTACAGCGTCGAATGCTTCGTCGGAGCTTGCGAATCCAAGAGCTGCGATAGCGTCGGTCTCGGAAGCGTCAAGGTCCATATAATTGTAAGCAGCCTTAAGGTAGCTTGCGATATAGTAAGCTACGTCAAGCTCAGCGCCGGTGTATTCTTCCATAGCTTTCTCAAGGAAGCTGTAAAGAGTAAGCTCCTTAGCGAAGCTAAGCTCCATAACAACGTCGTCCTGCTCGAAGGAAAGACCGCTTGCGATAAGCTTGAATGCCTCGTTGCTATCAATTCTTACGGTTGCAACGTAAATGCCTTCTACGTCGGATGCAACGAACTCAAGACCTGCATTGGTGTTAAGGATTGCATAGTCTTCGGGAAGATAGATGTTGATAGCTATCTGAGTGTAAAGTGAAGCGTTGATGTCAACGTATGCAGGAAGCTTATAGTCGTTTTCGATAAGTGCGGTGTAGGTGATAACCTTACCGTCAACAGCACTGCCCCAAGTGTAAGACTGAGAGGTGAGAGTGTTATTGATAAGAGTTACTACGGGAGCATCTGCAGAAGTGTCGGTGCCTGCAAGATACCACTCGTTAACGAGTGTTTTATCGTTTACAACATACTTAACGTTTTCAACGTCAGCCTTGGTAGCTGTGTAGGTAGAAGCGCCGGGAGTCTTAGCAAGAACTATACCCTCAGCTGCGTAGTAAACCGCAGCATTGGCGCCGGTGCAGTCAGCAATAGCAGCTGCATCGTATGTTTTGGGGTTAATCTTCTTGGGAACGTTGAGTACGGTACCCTCGTCAATGAGAATTTTACCGTAGGTAACGATACCAAAGCCGCCGGGAGCAGTGATTTCGGTGTCCTTCAAGGTAATGATGTGCTCGTACGTGCCTGCAGAAACGAACTGAATCTTATCACTCTCAAGAGTGATGTCGCAATTCTCAATCGCAAGCGTGGAACGAAGCGTGCTCATAGAATAGGTGTGCGGGGTGCCGTCTTTATCTGCACCAAGAGCAGCATGACGCTGTCTTAAGAACCATTCGCTCTCTGATTTTGAAACGAAGCTTGCGTTCTTAAAGTTAAGCGCTCCTGCGAGCTGGTATGGGCTGTTTGAGTTAACTCTTACGTCAATGAAGGTGTAGTTTGTGCCGCCGGCAAGCTGAACGTAGTTACCGCCGTCAACGTTAATTTCCGTGTTTTTACCGGCACCGGATGCAATACCGCTGTAGTAAATGAGAGATTGTGCCTCAATAGTAACGTTCTTGCCGACAATGGTAAGCTGCTTGTTCTCACCTAGGATATCGAAGATTCTGCCGGTCTTAACTATCTTACCGTTCGGTGCTGAGGATTTGAGACTGAACTGAATTACGTTGTTGTGGTTACCGTTTTCTTGACCCGCACCGGCCGATCCCATGGTGAGGAAGGGCTTGCTGCTTGCAGAGGCGTCGATGGTATGACCGTTAAGGTCAAGGGTAATGTTCCTGAAAACGCCGAACTGCGCTCTTATATCACCGGTATAAGTGATATCACCGTGAAGAACGATAGTATCACCGTCGAGAAGAATTCTGTTATAGCGACCGTCGTAGTCGTTCAAATCGATTTTTCCGTCACCGTTGACGTCGGTAGCGCCAGTTAATCCATCGGTCGAAACTTTTGAGGGAGTGGATACGTAGCATTCCATAACCTGCTTCCACTCGTCAAGGCTCGTGTAAATAGACTCGGTGCCGTCTTGGTGAGTGATAGAGAAGAGAATATCAAGCTTCTCGTAATCCTCGTTCGAGATGGTGTAGTAATTCTGTTTACCAAGCTCGATAGCGAGAAGCTTCTTAGCAGGCGATTTTACGGCAGTTTCGCCGATGAACGCTTCTGCCATATCCTCGCTGGTTATGAACGACTCGATATCCGTACCGTTCTTAACGATGAAATAGTTGCCTGCATTCTTGTAAACGGTTCCGTAGTTGCTTCCTAATCCCGCGTTAGCGTTTGCAAGATAATCTCTGTAAATAGCAACCGCACCGTCGCGCTCTGCTGCACTGGGAACGTTGGGAAGGTCGAAGCTCTCAGGGCGAAGCGAGGTTGCGAACATTTTAGTGCCTTCTGCAAGGAAGGTACCGGGAGTAACAACCTGCTTAGTCAGACCGGTTTCGGTTGCCGATTTATCGTAAGTATAGGTTATAACCTCTTCGGTGTATTCCTTGATTTCGGTGGAGCAATGGGAGTAGGTAGTGCCTGTGCCTATAATCGCTCTACCGCCCGCGTAATACGGATATGAGGAATCAGCAGTTATATAAAATTCGGAGTTCTGGCGAGGAGCAATATCCGCGGAAACACGGCAATTTTTATATCTTATCTCTCCGGACCAAAGCTCAGACATAAAGACTGATGCCGTGGGGGTACGACCGATAATGTCGCAGTTGGTAAGGTCGAAATAGGTGACACCGGCAGTTGCGTTATCCGCGCCGTAGCCGGTCCAGCTTTTATCTGTACTCAAATAGAAGAGCTGGGGGACACCGCCTTTTACGCTGTCACCGTCAAGCGTATCTAAATCGGCGTGAAGGCTCGGTACGTATCCCTTGTAAAAATATGCCTGCACGAAGGTCGCATCTTTGAAATTGAAATCCGTACCGGACTCTCGGAGTATTGAGTTGTATACTATCGAGTGCGAACATATAAAGCCGTTATTTGACGCTCCGATTTGGTTGTAGAAACCGCCCTCTATGTAGAACTGTGAGGTTCCGCAGGACGTACTACCTACGCCGTTTGCATAGTAGAGTGAAGCTGCGTTGACAGTGAGGGTGGTTTTTCCGTCAACGGCACCTTTGATAGTGACGTCTTTGTCCCCGGCACTTACGGTGATAACTGCATCTCCCGAGAGAGCCTCGGTACCGCTCTCTTTTCTGTGTTTGACGGAATTTATAACACCGCCCTCAACAGAGGATGTTATGGTTACGGTGTTCTTAGCGCTTCTGGTACCAAGATTAATCAGCTTAAATCCAGCTGCGTCAAGCGTATTACCGTTTATGTCGAGGTTGAAGTTTGTGGTGACATCACCTGATTTCGCAGATACTTCTGCTGTGAGCGTTATATCATTGTTAAGCTTGATATTGTCTCCGTTAGCGGGGTTTGAGAGGCAAGCTCTGAACTCTGCCTCGGTAGCGTAATAGGTGGTGGTGCTTCCGTTGGTTACGGTGAAGAGCCAATCGAGATTTACCTCGTAGCCTTCGCCAGCCTCGAAGCTGCCTTCGCCTGTTACTGCCATTTCGGGTGTGAATTCCGTAACGCCGCCTGTTGCGAGCTTAGCGTTAACCGTAACGTTTTCAACGTAGAGCGATGCATCGCTCGCAATGTCGAATACAGTTACACCGGAAGTGTTGATGGTGGAAGCTCCTCCGTAAATATCAACGGTACCTGCCTGGATAGTAAATACGGGAGCAGAGGATGTGTTGGTAATGGTGAAGTCACCAAGGTCAACAGAAGCCGTGTCTTCGATTACTATGCTTTCGGTGATGGTAACGTCCTTAAGGAGAAACACCTCTCCATCAGGGCTATTTGCAAATGCTTCTGCAAACGTAGCACAGGACTGGAGATTTCCGCTTTCGTCGTAATAACCAAAGGCGTTATCGTTTTCGGCACCGACAACCATAACGAGTGCGCCAATGATGAGTGCGACTGAAAGCAAAAGAACTAAAAGCTTTGCTGTCTTTTTCATTTCTTTCTTCCTTTCTGAAATTTATTTTTACAAAGCTGATAAACGGGGATTAATACGAAGTACGGTGCCGAGGTAGACTATATTGCAACACAAAGATATAGTCCACGGCAGCGCGCGTATACGTATACATGTATAATTGTAGTAAATCTTTCACAGAAAGTCAAGAACTTTTTTGTGTTTTTTTTGGCAAAATGTCTAAAAAATGCAACATTTGGACAAAATTACAAACAATATGTGCTTTTTTGCAAACAGCTCCAACCATGAGTGAAAAGTTCGGTCTAAGGAAGATATACGGTCGGTCTGTCCGACAAAGGCGGAAGCGGATATCGTTTACACCGCACGCTACCTGAAACTGCGTCAATCTATTGGAGATGTGCATACAGCTAGTAATTTTCAGATGAATTTGTACATAAATATCACGCGAATTTTTACATTAATTTCATATGAATTCTTAAATTTTATATGAATTCTTAAGTGAATTTTTGCATAAATTTCTACTTGAATTTTACGCAAGCTACTATATCACAAGCCGGCTTTTAGGGGAAAAAACGATGAGGATAAGGCTGAAACAAAGTGATTTTGCGCTTACAAAAGAAATACTGCCCAAAAATAAATATCAAAAATCTAGAAAATGTGAAATTCGCCAGCAGATTCATTGCTATTGCTCTGTTTTTATTTTCGTTTTTATTAAGTTCTATGTTTTTAGCGAAAAAAGCAGGAGCACCCCTACGGGCGCTCCTGCTTTTTTTGCGTATTATGAATTAGTCGATGCTACCTACGATGTAGGGCTTCATATCTTCTCTTTCCTCGGCAATTCTCTTAGCCTCTGCTTCGTCAGCCGCGCGCTTTTCAGCGAGCTCAGCCTGTCTTGCTTCTTCTCTGGCAGCCTTTTCTGCAGCCTCTGTGATGGCTCTGATAGAAAGGGAAAGTCTGCGCTTGTCGCTATCAATATTGATGAGCTTGACGTCAACCGTTTCGCCTACCTTAAGCACGTCGGCGGGGGAGTTAATTCTTTCGGTAGAGATTGCGGAAACGTGAATAAGACCGTCGACGCCCTCGCTTACCTCAGCGAATGCTCCGAAGGGAGTGAGAGAAACTATTTTAGCAGGGAGGATTTCTCCGATTGCATGATTCTTGGTGAAGGAGAGGAACAAATCCATATCCTCGGTCTTGTATCCGAGGGTGATTCTTCTGTTCTCGGTGTCAAGCTCCTTGATATAAACCTTGATTTCCTGACCGAGAGAAACAACCTGCGAGGGATGTTTAATCTTGTTCCAGGAGAGCTCGGTGTTGTGAACCAGACCGTCGATGCCGCCGATATCGACGAATGCACCGTAGGTGGTAAGGTTCTTAACTATACCGTCATACTGCTTGCCAACCTCGAGAGTAGCCCAGATTGCGTCTTCCTTAGCGCGCTTTTCAGCGAGAGCTACTACCTTGATAGAGCCGAGCGCGCGTCTTTTGGCGGTATCGAACTCTATGAGCTTGATTCTTACTTCATTGCCGACGATGCCGGTGAGGTCTGCGCCTCTTGCAAGGCCGGTTTGAGATGCGGGAACGAATACGTTATTTCCGAGCGCCGAAACAACAACGCCGCCCTTATTTGCGGAAACAACCTTTCCGTCAAGGATTTCAGCATTGTCGTATGCTTCCTTGATAACTATCCAGCTGTTGTCCTTATCAACACGCTTTTTAGACACGGTAGCAAGACCGGTTTTATCGTCAACTCTGATAACGAATACTGCAATCTCGTCTCCGATTTTGAACATATCGCGGAGATTCGCGTTAGCATCGTCGGTTATCTGTTCTTTTGTGAGGACGCCGGTAACCTTAACGCCAAGGTCAAGCTTCAGCTCGTTATCGCTGATGGTGCAAACGTAACCGTTAACTGTATCTCCTGTATGTAAAGTTTTGAGTGTGTCCTCGAGGAGTGCCCCGAAGTCCAATTCTTTGGTTTCCATAACTTTTAATACCTCCGTTATTATCCCGTCAGGCGTGGAAGCTCCTGCGGTGATTCCTACGTTTTTTACGCGGTCAGGAAAATCAGTTAACATATCCTCACTCGACTCTATCCACAGGGTATTCGGGCAGACTGCCTCGCAAAGCTCGGCGAGCTTTCTCGAGTTAGAGCTGTCTTTGCCGCCTATGACTATCATCAGGTCGGAATTCTTTGCAATTTCTATTGCTTCATTCTGACGATTTTCAGTGACATTACATATTGTATCAAATATTTTCGCGTTTGTATATAGTTTTCTAAAAATTTTTTTAATTTCTGTAAAAATCCCCAAATTTTCAGTTGTCTGAGAGCATAATATGGGTTTTTTTTCTGTGATTTCGTGCGCTGAAAGCTCTTCGGGCGATGAAATCATATACTTTTCGCCCTTGGCGTAGCTTATAATCCCCAGCGCTTCGGGGTGGGTTTTGTTGCAAAAAAGGTAGAAGCAGGTGTCATCCGCTGTGTTCTCCTCGGCAATTTTGTGTATCTTTTTTACCGAGGGGCAGGTCATATCCCGAACGGTCAGGTTAGAATATTTTTCGCACAGGGAATCAAGCGTACGGTTTTCTTCCTTGGTAATTCCGTGCGTTCTGATAACGACTGTGATTTTTTCGCCACGCGAGCTTTTCAGTATATCCTCAAGCTCGGATATATGCACCGACGGCACGCCCAGAGCTTCAAGCTCTTCGTTATAAATTCTGTTATGAATAAGCTTTCCGAGGGTGAAAATTCTCTCACCGTCAGCTCGCTCCGATATGAGCTTGCGTATAGCGACATCAGCGCGTCTGACACCGGGGCAGAACCCCGCGTTTTTTGAAAGGGTTATATTCAAGGCTTATTCCTCGCTTGCAGGAGCTTGCTCAGTCTTCTCGGCTTCCGGGGCGGGCAGGGCATTGCCAAGAGGCTCGCCGGGCAGATATCCGCCTAGCTCACAGGCGGTAAGGAATACCGATTTTGTGATTTCGCGGTATTTTGCCGCACTGCCGCCCTCAAAGTCAAATTCAGACGTAGGAATGGGTTTTCCGTAGAATACCTCTTTTTTACGAAGGAATTTATACTTAACGCCCTCAGTTTTTATGCAGACGGGGATTATAACGTCGGCTGAGGAATGGTATGCTATAAGACCAAGACCGCTCTTTATGGGAGTGTCGGCCGGATTTTCACCCGGGTATCTGTGTCCCTGAGGGAAGATAGCAAGCGTTTTTCCGTCCTTCACAATTTTTACAGCGCTCTTAAGCGCTCCTACGTCCCTTCCGCCTCTGTCGAGGGGAACTGCACCGAGTGCGGAGAAGAGCCACTTAAAGAACTTATTGTCAAACCATTCCTTTTTAGCAAGGAAATGTATCTGCCTTGGAAAAGTCGTTCCGAGAATGAATATATCGCTGATACCTATATGGTTACAGCAGATAACCGCGCTGCCCTCTTTGGGAAGATTCTCCTTGCCGTGAATTTTTACTCTTGCAAAAAATCTGTATACGGGGGAAACTATGGCGCGCAGAAACATATAGAGCGCGGAGCCTTTTTTATTTCTCAGCTTTCGTTTTTTTTTAACGATATCAAGAACCGCAAGCACGGTACCCTCGGCAGTGAGGTCGGAGTTATCGAGAATTACAGCATCCTCAGCGGGAACGCAGGGGGCTATATCGCGGGTTGAGTCGTTTCTGTCACGCTCAACCATTTCGTCATAAACCTTTTCGTAGGTGGTTTCTATACCCTTTGCACAAAGCTCCTCGTAACGTCTTCTTGCTCTTGCTTCGGGGGAAGCGGTAAGAAATATCTTAACCTCGGCATTCGGAAGAATAACGGTTCCTATATCTCTGCCGTCCATAATAACGCTGTTTTCTGCGGCAATGCTTCTTTGCCTGTCAAGCAGAAAATCGCGAACCTCCTTTATTGAGCTGACAGCCGATGCCGCCATAGACACCTCGGGAGTTCTGATTGTTTCACCGACGTCCTCTCCGCAGAGCAGAATTATCTGCCTTCCGTTCTCGAATTTCATTTCCAGGCTGATGCCGCAGAGCGCTGAAACAACGGCTTCCTTATCGGAGGTCGATATGCCGGATTTGAGCATATAAAGTCCTATCGAGCGATAGAGCGCACCGGTATCGACGTATATTATCGAAAGTCTTTTCGCAACCTCTTTTGCAAGGCTGGATTTGCCGGCACCTCCGGGACCGTCAATTGCAATTCTTATCATTTTTTATCTCCTTTTCTCGTGCTCGCAATGCGAGCGTTTGAAATTAATATTTTATAGTTGATATTATTCTGCCGCGGATTTTCCTGCCAAATATCCGGTTGAGAAGGCAATTTGAAGATTGAACCCACCGGTATACGCATCAACGTCCAGCATCTCTCCCGCAAAGTAAAGTCCGGGCGAGAGCTTTGATTCCATAGTACCGGGATTTACCTCTTTAACCGATATTCCGCCGGAGGTAATTATCGCTTCTTCGATGGGGCGAAGACGCTTCAGAGGTATTCTGAAATCCTTAAGCTGAGAGAGTATTTTTGCGCGTTCCTCTCGGGTTATGAAGCTGACCTTTTTATAGGGGTCGGTTCCGCAAGCCTTTATGAACGGGGGAATTAGCTTTGCGGGCAGAAGTCCGCCGAGGGAATTTGAAAAATTCTTATTAATATTTGCCTTAAAATCCGATAGAAGCCGGTTATCGAGCGTTTTTTCATCAAGCGCGGGCTTTAAGTCAATACTCAGCGTCAGCTCAGATATACGCTCGCTTCTGATATGAGCTGAGGCGGAGAGTATAACGGGGCCGCTCACGCCAAAGTGCGTGAAAAGCATTTCACCGAAATCCGAGTAAAGCGTTTTTCCGTCTTTGTTGAGAATTTTTATTGCGACGTTTTTGAGAGAAAGTCCCATAAGCTCCGAGCAAACGGGGGAGGAGGATTCAATCGGGATAAGCGAGGGTGTGAGCTCGGTGCAGGTATGCCCAAGCCTTGTGGCAAGCTCGTAACCTGAGCCGTCGGAGCCTGTCAGCTTATAGGATGCACCGCCGGTAGCCAGTATTACGGCATCAAAGCTGTATTTCTTGTCGGTAATTACGGTATATCCGCCGTCGTTTTTTGAGATATCGGTTACGTTTTCGTATATTACCTTACAGCCGGAGCAGTAGCGTCTGAGAGCATCGACTATTGTTTTTGCTTTATCGTTTTCGGGGAAAACTCTTGCACCGCGCTCGGTTTTTAGGGTGACACCGAGGCTTTCAAAGAGCTCAATTACCGCTGAGGGTGGGAATTGCCATATTGCGCTATACAAAAACTTTGGGTTTTTCGTAACGCTTTCAAAAAATTCATTCGGTGCGCAGTTATTGGTGACGTTACATCTGCCCTTGCCGGTTATCGCCAGCTTTTTTCCAAGTCTGTCGGTATGCTCGAATATAGTTACGTCGGCACCGCCGGCTTGCGCGGTTCCTGCTGCTATCATTCCTGCAGCACCGCCGCCAATGACGGCTATTTTTTTATGCATTATCATAGCCGTTATTTCTTCGTATAAACGTCGTATTCGTCCCAGATTTTTTCGAGGCGGTCGAATCTTTCGCGTATGAGGGTTTCGCGCTTCGCGGTAATCCTGACGATTATGGCGTTAATAATACTGAGGGGGGCTACGAGCGAGTCCATGAAGGAAGCCATGTCTGACTGCGCTGTAAGCAGATGCGTTGCATATTCGGCAAGAGGCGAGCTCTTACTGTCGGTAATTACTATTACCGTTGCGCCTTTTTGTTTGGCGAATTTAACTGCGTTAACGATTTTTGAGGAATATCTGGGGAACGAGAAGGCGATGAGTATATCGCCTTGATTTATTGAGAAAATTTGCTCGAACACCTCCGCCGTTGACGCAGGATTTACGAGTATTGTGTTATCGAATATAAGCGAGAGATTGTGCTTTAGCGTCATTGCCAAGGCTTCGGAGCTTCTTGCACCGATAATGAAGGTTCTTTTTGCTGAAATTACGGCGTCGCAAGCAGAGTAGAAGGCATCTCTGTCAAGCTTATCAAAGGTGCTGCGAATTTTGGATATATCACTGTCACACACGCTTTCCAGAATATCTCCGCCTGCAAATCTTTGCTTGGTTATTTCGATTCTCTGGTTGGGCGTAAGCTTGGTACGGACGAGCTCCTGGACGGCTTTCTGAAAATCGGAATAGCCGTTATATCCAAGCTCGTTTGCAAATCTTACTACGGTGGATTCGGAAACTCCGACGAGCTTTCCCAGCCTTGCCGCAGTCATATAAGCAGCTTTATCGTAGTCGTTGAGTATAGCTGCGGAAATTTTCTTCTGGCTTTTTGAGAAGCTATGGTATGAACTTTTTATTCTCTCGGATATATCGTATCCCATTGTCGTTATCCTTTCGGACTGTTGATTTTTGCGGCATTCCAAAGGCACTGTGCCTGTTATATAAGCTTTGTGAGCGCGCGGTCAATACGCGCAAAAGACTCTTCTTTGCCTATAACCTCCATAATTTCGGTTGCTCCGCCGGGGGTTGCGCTCATTCCTGATACTGCAATTCTTACACACCACATAACCGTACCGGTTTTCATTCCGAGCTTTTCACATATAGGCATAAGAGCGGCAAAAAGAGAATCGTTATCAAACGCATCAGTGGTGGCAAGGGTTGCTTTGGCTTCGCAAAGAACGGTTTTTACAGTTTCAAAATCGGCAATTTTGTTCTTTTTATTAAGGTAGAGCTCCTTTTCGTATTCGGGGAGAGTTATGAAGAAGCTCATTTTTTCGTCAAGCTCGGAGAGCTTCGAAATTCTCGTTTTGAGAAGCGAGAACATTTTTGCACGGTTAATGTTTTCGGGAATTTCGCTTTTTACGAAGGGGGCGGAGAGCTTAAGGAACTCGGCATCATCGAGCTTATGGATATATTCGCCGTTGAACCAAAGAAGCTTCTCAAAGTCGAAAACAGCGGGGGATTTGGATACTCCGTCAACCGTAAACACCGATTTGAGCTCATCAAGGGTGAAGAACTCGCTTTCGCTCTGCTTCGGGCACCAGCCGAGGAGCGCAATATAGTTTATTATCGCATCGGGAAGGTATCCGTCTGCCACGAGGTCCTGGAAGGATACTGCGCCGTGACGCTTTGAAAGCTTGGATATGCTTCCGTCCTCGTTTTTACCCATAAGCAGAGGAAGATGAACGTAGTTAGGTCTTTCCCAGCCGAAAGCATCGTAAAGAAGCACGTATTTGGGGGTTGAGGTGAGATACTCCGAGCCGCGAACTACGTGAGTCACGCCCATAAGATAATCGTCAACGATATGGGCGAAGTTATAGGTGGGGTATCCGTCAGCTTTTATGAGAATCTGGTCCTGGAGCTCGGAATTGTTCATTGAAATTTCACCGAAAACGGTATCGGTATAGGTAGTAACTCCGTCGAGCGGCATTTTTTGACGAATAACGAAGGGGATACCTGCATCAAGGTTCTTTTTTACCTCTTCTGCTGAAAGATTTCTGCAGTGACGGTCGTATCCTCCGACGGAATCCTCTGCGTGAAGCTCGTCAAGTCTTTCCTTGGTACAGAAGCAGTAATATGCATCGCCTGATTCTATCAGCTTCTTCGCATATTCCATGTAAATCGGCTTTCTCTCACTCTGGACGTAGGGGCCGTTTTCACCGGGGGCGTCGGGGCCCTCGTCGTAATTAAGGCCTGTCATTGCGAGAGTGGATTTTATAACGTCGGTTGCGCCATCAACAAGACGCTCTCTGTCGGTATCCTCAATTCTGAGTATGAATTTTCCACCCTCGTGCTTTGCGATAAGGTACGAATAGAGGGCGGTTCTGAGGTTTCCGATATGCATATAGCCGGTAGGGCTGGGGGCGAATCTTGTTACTATCATTGCTTGTCTCCTAACTTTTGCCGCGCGGCAAAAGCTTCCTGCTTGCTGCCTCGCGAACGCATATATTATTAATTACGGCAATAATTTTAACATAAAATTTAAGTTAAGTCAATCATATTCTAAAAAAATGTTTGACTTGGCGTGCTATTATATTGTATAATGAATTGAGACTCGGAATTTTGTGAAAGGCGGTGGCACCGTTTTGTTTAAAAGCACGTTCTTAAAATACCTTACGGCGTTTGCCGTTACGCTTCTTATAAGCTTTATCGTTTTGTCAAGCATAGTGACGACGGTTGTCAGAAACCACGTAAAGAGAGAGCGTGAGCAGCTTCTTGAAAGAACGGGGGTTGCGATTGCAAATCACGTATCCGAGATGACGTTTACCGACATTGAAAGTGCGGTTTCTTCGGGGGTTATAAGCAAGAGCATTTTTCCCTTGATAAACAGCCACGACGATATCAATATACTCATTCTGAATGCAGATGCAACGGTGATTCTGACAACCGTAGGCGCAGAGCAGACCGAGTTCGGAAGGGAGCCTGTGATACCGGAGAAGGAGATTAACGTTTCTTTTGACAATTTTGATGAGATAAAGACGGATAACGGTGAATTTCTTTTCTTTAGCGGAAATGCAAGGGACGTTTTTAATACTAGAATTGAGATGTGCGTCAGTGAGATAAGACGAGAGGACATTTGTATTGGATACGTTTGTTCGTTCGTTTCTACGGAAACCGAAAATGCGACGGTCGAGACGGCAAAGCGTGCGATAACAAGCAATGCACTCTGGATTATGCTTGCCGCCATTATTGCGATTTATTTCATTACCGAGAGAATAGTCAATCCGTTGAAAAACATGACGGTTGCGGTGAAGAAATACGGAAAAGGCGATTTTTCCTCAAGAGTTGCCGTTTACGGTAAGGACGAAATTGCAGAGCTGGCGCTGGCGTTCAATAACATGGCGGATTCTATTGAGCATTTTGAAAAAACGCGTAATTCCTTTATTGCAAGCATAGCGCACGACCTCAGAACGCCTATGACGACTGTATCGGGATTTATAGACGGTATAAATTCGGGAGCGATTCCGCCCGACAAGCAGGAGTATTATCTGGGCGTTATTTCTGCGGAGATACACAGGCTTTCCCGATTGGTATCCGACCTTCTTGACGTTTCAAGGCTTGATTCCGGAGAGAAAAAATTTGTTATGACTACGTTTGACGTTGCGGAGGTTGCAAGAATCGTTCTGATTTCCTTTGAGCAGAAAATTGAGGCAAAGGGACTTAACGTAATATTTGAGACGGAAGATGATAAAATGCCGGTTCTTGCCGACAAGGACGCTATTCATCAGGTGCTTTACAATCTTTGCCACAATGCAATCAAATTTTCCAAGGAGGGCGGAAAGCTAGCCATTTCCATAAGCCGCGTGAGAGGCAAGAAGATTAGAGTATCGGTGTACGATGAGGGCGAGGGAATAGACCGCGAGGAGCTTCCGTTCCTGTTCGACAGATTTTACAAAACCGACACCAGCCGAGGAAAAGACAAAACAGGCGTCGGACTTGGACTCTACATTTGTAAGACTATAATAGATGCTCACAGTGAGAAAATCGTCGCCGAATCGGCAGGACTTGACGGTGCTGAGTTCTGGTTCACGCTTGCTGAATCGGAGGCTGCTGCAAAGAGAAGGATTCCTCATTCGGAAAACTAAAAATCAAAAAAACAGCGAGATAAACGGAGGCAGAATGAAAGATAGAGTAATTTTACATTGCGACTGTAATTCCTTTTTTGCGTCCGTTGAGATAGCGCTTAACCCTGCTCTTAGGAGTGTACCGCTTGCGGTTTGCGGAAGTGAGGAAAACCGCCACGGTATAGTTTTGGCAAAGAACGAATTAGCAAAGCGTTACGGAATTGAAACTGCCGAAACGGTATATTCAGCGAGAAAAAAGTGTCCGGGGCTTGTGACTGTCGAGCCACACTATTCGGCATATTCCGAGTATTCACGTGCGGCTAATCTGATTTACGCGCGGTATACCGATATGATAGAGCCTTTCGGTATTGACGAAAGCTGGCTTGACGTTACTGCAAGCTCTCGTTTCGGAACGGGTGAAGAGATTGCCGAAAAGATACGATGCGAGATAAAAGAAGAGCTTGGGATTACGGTTTCTATCGGAGTATCCTTTAACAAGGTATTTGCAAAGCTTGGCTCCGACTACAAAAAGCCGGATGCCATAACCGTTATAAGCCGTGAGAATTTTCGTGAGATAGTATATCCGCTTGAGGTAGGTTCGCTTCTGTTCGTAGGCAGAAAGAGTCGCGAGCAATTACACCGAATGGGTGTCAGAACTATTGGCGATTTGGCTAGGACAAGCCCTGAGCTTTTGGTTGCGAGATTTGGAAAATCCGGCAGGATGCTTTCCGACTATGCGCGGGGGCTTGATGAGTCAGCCGTTTGCTCAGCCTCGGATTCGGATGCTAAGAGCATTGGAAACGGCTTTACCTTTAAGCACGACCTTGTTGGGCGTGAGGAGTGCCGCGTAGGAATTGATTATCTTTCCGAGGAGATAGGAGCAAAGCTCAGACGTCGCGGCCAGAAATGCTCAACGGTTCAGCTTAGTATAAAGGACGAGTTTCTGAAGGTAATTCAAAGGCAGGCACCGCAGGAGCCTGCTACCGATATATCATCTGAGATAGCGGACACTGCCTACCGTCTGCTTCTCGATAACTGGAGCGAGAGCAAGCCTGTGAGAATGCTCACGGTAACTGCTATGGGCTTGATTGCTGCCGAATGTGCCGGAGAGCAGCTAGATTTCTTCGGGGGCGAGTCGGAGCAAAAGCGCAAGCGTGACGAGAGCAGGGAAAATGCCATAGACAGCATAAGGTCCCGCTTTGGCAATCTATCGATTATAAGGGCATCGGTAATTGATAACGGCATTGGAATTTCAGCTCCTCTGAAAAAACGTAAAAATGAAAAGTAAAAGGCAGAGACGTTAGGCTTACAATAAGCAATCTCTGCCTTTTATTTATTCAAAAAACACACCGTCCTGCTCGGAGGACTTATAAAATCCGAGGTAGGAATTACCTCTGTTTGCCGCAAGACGCTCGCCACTCAGAGTTGTAAAAGACATTTCGCCGTTATCATCGGATTGCCATCTGATTTCCGTGAGCGTTCCTGCGGTTGCATAATAGCCCTTTCCGCCGGATACTGTATTTACTATGGTTTCAACTCCGTTTGATTTTTCATAGGTTGTTACGTCGGCAAAAAGCACGAATACGTTTGTGAATGAAACGTATTTACCGTTAATCATATCGTTTTTCACAGTTCCGCGCTTGCAGAGCAGATATTTTTCGGTGTCAGCGCTGAATATGAGCTCTGTTTGATTGTTATCATAATCGAGTGTTATTCGGTTGGCAGGGGTAATACCCGTTGCTTTTTGACCGAAATCGACGAAATCAAAAGGTATTTCCGTTTTCAAGGAAGCTGAAAAATCGGCATTTTCGAGCAGCGTTTTCACAGCACTTGCTGTTGTATATACGTTTTTTGCGCCCTCGATGTAATAACTTTCTTCGGAGGATTTTGTGTCAATTATGTAATCGGCATCTTGGGCTGAATAATTAAACACGTCATCCGAGCCGTGAGCCGTTATGATACCGAAAAACGATGCAGTTAATGAATTTATGTATTTTCGCGTCGGAGCTAAAGCACCGATTTTAACAAGCGAGTCGATTTCTGTGTTATATACGACGAGGCGCGTTTCACCGGCTTCGCAGGGTATTTCAAAAACGAGCTGAGCATCGGCTGCGCCGTAAAGCTGAGCATCGGAACGAATAACGAAGGCGTAAGGGACTTTTTGCGAAGCACTCTCATCCGATTCCAGTCCTGTCAGAAAATTTACGAACTGCGGTGCCGTTCCTGCAGGTTTATCAACTCCTTCTTCTTTAGGAGGGGGATTATCGGGCGGTGTATTGGAGTTCGTTTGCGGCGGGTTATTCACGTTATCCTGCGGATTTTCCGCTTCCGCACCGCTAACGGCTATTGCCACCACACATACTATAACTGCGGCGAGTATTAAAATGGCAATCAGCTTCTGCAGATTGCCAAATTTGGTATATTTCATTTTTTACCTCCTTGCGCAGAGTCGGTCTGCGCACGTTTAAATCGGACAACTTATCAGTCGCCCAAAGGATCATAGCGTTTGAGCCATGCCTCTGCTGTTTCAAATGCATCCGCAAGTCCGTTTGCATTCGTTTGCTTTTCCGGAAGAAATTTTCCTGCCATAAAGAGCTGAACTACAACGGATTTTGGAATCATCTCTCCGCCTTTTTCGGCAGCCTTTTCGGACATAACCATCATTTTTACGTAGTAAGCCGACAAATCACCGTAGTAGATATCGTCATCCTTACGAACCAAAGGCCTGTCCTTGTACTCGAGATATTCTCCGGCATCAATGCCATCGACCTTTAACATATGGATATAACTCCTTTCAGTATATTTGGAAAAGCTATCTCGTTTTCTTAACCGTTACAATTCTAACAGATGCCCGTTTTTTTGTAAACCTGTTCGACAAAAACAGAGCATGTGAAATTAGCGCAAAATGCGCTATTTTTTTATGAACGGCGTAAGCGTGAGCGCCCAATTTCCGCAAGCGGAAGCAGGACGCGTCATCTCAAATACCGAATCCGCACGCTCGGAGAGCTTCTTTTGCCGAAGTGCTGCTTCGTCAAAATGCATGTAATCCGACGGCTTCGTCAGTACGTGGATTCGAGAGCTTTTCCCGATGTCTCTCAGCTTGCTCATACCAACGGTATCCATTGCCAGAACCTGAGTGAATGCGGGGGCGGTCTTTACATCGGAGGAGGTAACGCCGAAAAAGCCGTACCACATTGCCCGTCTGGTTCTTGCCTTGGTATATTTCTTCGTTTCGGTAAGCTCAAGCAGAGAAGAAATGTTATTTGCTTTCAAGCTTGCATTTGCAAGTCTGTTATATAATCCATCTCCCGCGTCGTGAATATCTTGTGCGGCGGAGGAGTCGGTTAAACGAAAATGAGAAATTATTGCTGCGCTGATTCTCTCAGAATCGGCAGGGAGAGAACCTTCTTTATAAGATTGCGAAAGCGTATCTCTCGTTTGTTCGGGGACGAATGGCAGAGCAGAATGGAAATCTGTGAGCATAAGAGCTCTTATAGCGGTTGCGCTTTGGTGAGGCGCATCAGCATCGGTCGAGGTGTCGTTATATTCTGCGCCGCTGCGCTTTATTGTGTGCGGTTCGATTTTGCTGTTCATGCCCCTGAGCGCTTTTATATACTCAACGGCAAGTATATTGTTAGAGGAAAATTCGAAATCACGGTACTTTTCAGCGCAGCTTTTATAAGCAAGCTCGCAACACTTTGCATATCCGCGACGTTGATTTTTTCGAATATTTTCCAGCTCTTTTGCATAATCATTCGAGAGCAAGACTTCTGAGACGTAGGATAACTCAGTAATATCGCCGGATTCGCTGCCGAAGGAGAGGTAGTCTACCGTTCCCAATGAATCTGCCACGGAAACGGCGGCTCTTGCAAAAATGTCGGCACTTGACATTGAATAAGGGAATGGAAGCTCAAGTACCAGATTTGCACCGCAAAGCACGGCACACTTTGCTCTTGTCAGCTTATCGGCAACCGCGACGTCTCCGCGCTGGACGAAGTTACCGCTTGAAATTGCGATTATGGCGGTATCGGCTCCAAACTCCTCACGGATTTTTTGTATCTGATATGCGTGACCTGTATGGAAAGGGTTATATTCTGCTACGATTGCTACCGTTTTCATACAGGGTTACCTCACAAAAAATTGTAAAATTTTGCCTTTGCTGTTGATAATTAGAAAAAAATGTTGTATAATTATGTTCGACTAAAAAAATGTTGTGTCGAAAGGATTACTTATGAAAGTTTTAGTTGTAAATGCAGGCTCAAGCTCGCTTAAATATCAGGTGTTCAACACCGAGAGCGGCGCTGTTCTTGCAAAGGGTAACTGCGAGAGAATAGGTATTGAGGGTTCAAGACTTATTCACAAGGTTGACGGAAAAGACGATTACGTTAAGGAAGGATTTCTTGCTGACCATGCAGATGCTATGAAGCTTGTCGTTTCCGCATTGGTTGACAAGGAGGTTGGTTGTCTTTCCTCAATAAAAGAGATTGAGGCTATCGGACACAGAGTAGTGCACGGAGGACCTTATTTTGCAGAGTCGGTTCTTGCAACTGATGAAGTTATGGAGGTTCTCGAGAAATGCACGGCATACGCTCCTCTTCATACTCCGGCTGCAATCATGGGTATCAAGGGCTGCCGCACAGTAATGCCCGAAATTCCCAGCGTTCTGGTGTTTGATACCGCGTTCCATCAGAGCATGCCCGAGCAGGTCTATATGTACGGTATTTCCTACGATATGTATGAGAAATACGGTATACGCCGCTACGGTGCGCACGGAACCTCTCACCGCTACGTAAGCGCAGAAATGATAAAGCTTCTCGGCGGTAAGGCTGAAGGAACCAAAATTATTACCTGCCATATCGGTAACGGCTCGTCAATAACTGCCGTTAAGGACGGAAAGTGCCTCGATACCTCTATGGGATTCACACCTCTTGACGGTATAATGATGGGAACCAGATGCGGAGCAATTGACCCTGCCATCGTACCCTTTATTATGGAAAAGGAAAATCTTTCTCCCTCCGAGATGGATAGCTACATGAATAAAAAATGCGGCTTTGCAGGTATAAGCGGCGTCAGTTCGGATTCTCGCGATATCGAAAAGGCAATGGGTGAGGGAAATGCGCGTGCTAAGCTTTCCTATGACATGCTTTGCTATCAGATAAAAAAATACATCGGCTCGTATTCCGCTGCAATGGGCGGTGTTGATGCTATCGTATTTACTGCGGGAATAGGTGAGCATTCTGTTTATATCCGCGAGCACGTTCTCGAAAATCTTGAGTACCTCGGAGTGAAGCTCGATAAGGAAAGAAACACCTTCAAGCATTCTTCTGTACCTGTTGAAATTTCGGCAGATGATTCCAAGGTTAAGGTATTTATGAT